>JAWCDI010000117.1:0-3639 GCA_044343505.1 Candidatus Aenigmatarchaeota archaeon
GAAGATATTCTACAAAAGTATAACAATTATGATTATTGGGATGATGATTTAACGAGACGTTTGATTCATGAAGCTTTGTTGTATGATTTAGGCTATACTTCAGATGATGAAGATTACGAATATGTTAAAGAAAGGCTCGAAACTTTGGTTTATTATCTATTACGACATGGAAAGATTAAAATCGAAATAGAGGACTAACACTATGAGAAAACCTGAAATTTCTAAAACACTTTTGCCTAAAATACTTTTGCCTAAAATACTTTTGATTGTTTTCAAAATATTTTTAAGTATTTTAGTTCTGTTTGCTTCTGTTGTTCCTTCAACAGTACTTTTGTCATGGTTTTCGAATTCAAACGGATTGTTGATCAGAACTGGAATTTTTCTTTGTTTTATATTAGTTTCAGGAATATCTTTTTTAATTTTTCTAATTCTTTTAGTTTTGATTTGGTTTAGATAGGAGGAAAGATATGAGCTTACAGACAAACACAAATATGAATTTACAGGAGAACAAAAAATTGGTTTTGAGAAAAGATTTGATAAAATTGTTTTATGAAATTCAGAAAGACACTAATAGAAAAGACCTTGACGGAATGGTTATAAGTTTTAAGAATAAATGTATTTATGTGACGGATGGATTATTTTTGTTGAAGTATAAGATCGATTGTCAAGATCAAAACGAAATTGGAGAATTTTTGATAGATGGAAATTTTTTGTCAGCTATTAATTCTCAAAACTCGGATGTAGAGTTAACGTTTGAGAACGGAGCAATCATAGCTAGGTTTCAAAATGGAACTGTTCTAGAATGTAAGAATAATCCTAGTAATCATAAAAACTCAGAAGATTTTGAAAACGTGTTGAAAAAGTCTGATACTTCGAGTTTTCCAATTTATATTTCAGACGTAGTATGGAAGAAGATTAGCAAATTAGTTAAGTATTTTAAATCAATACAGATAACACATTCAGAAATGTTTAACTCTGGAAGAGGTATTTTCGGTAAAGCTTTTGGACAGACTCAAAATTGTGAGTTTGTTTTTGCATTTGAAGTCAAGATATAAACAGGAGGAAACTATGAGAACAATATCACGAGTTCAACCTTACGGTAATCATATCAAACTGACAAAGTATATTTTTATTGGTCCTGAGTTCAGGCGAAAATATGTGCTTTTGAAGATAATTTTGACTATCCCGATTACGATATTTTTTTCAGTTCTTGGTAAAGCTTGGATTAAAACTTGGATAAACCATTATTATTTTTGGTATTTCGAAAGACCGTTTTGGTTTACAGTTATCACACTTCTCCATCTTTTTATAATCATAGGTGTTTTTATTTGTTCTATGATTTTTATATGGGTAGATCAAACAGAAAGATCTATAGACGTTGATGGTATAACCGATAGTGAAACCTTTTTGAGAGGTTTCAGACATTTGTCTGATCCAGATCCTATAAAAATTCAAGAGAGAGAAGAAGCTAAACGTCGTTATGTGAGAGAAATAATAGAAGAGGCTCTGAGTAATTTTGATACTAAAGACGTGATACAAGCAATAAAAGATTTAGATTTAGACATAAGTTTGGATGAAAACGAAGATATACGGTAGGAGAAACGTAAAATGAAGATTAGAAAAGTTTTAAACGTTTTTGATAAATTGTTTTATAAACTAGTTGTGGACCCGTTTTTTCATTTATTAGCTTGGATTTACATTTTTTCAAGAATTATTTTTGCGTTTATATTGAAAATTGCTATTATCGTAGATTACATATATTTAGCCAAGAATGGTTGGAAATGGCTTTGGACTAAGATTAACGGAAACTTAGGATTTAAAGATATTATTCATTATTTTCAAAATCCTATAGATTATTTTGAAACATTTTGTCTTTTGTCTCATCAGTATACAGAATGGACATATTGGGAGATTAAGTTTTACATGATTTTAAGTATTGGAATACCAGTTGCTTACGAAATATTATTATTTTTTATCTTTTTATGTTGTTTGTTTTTTATTGGAAATATAGAAGATTTACGAAATGCCGTTTAAAAACAGATATGGAGGGTTTTATGAAACGTCATTTGAAACACATAAAAGTAGATAGATATTTACTCTGTTCTCTAGTTTATATTTTAAAGCATACAGGTCGTAGAATTAAAACACGTTATGGAGATCTTTATTACAGAAATAACACGTGGTTTTTAAGTAGAGGAAGGATTATAACTGTTATTGACGATTATGAAGTTTCTAGAGTTTTGATAGACACGTTCAGTTTAGAAAGTAAAGATCAGTTTTTACAATCCCTTAAATACGTTGAGCCTTTGTTTAATCATATGTGAACATATTTGATTGGGTAATATATTTCCTATTCCTTGATGTTTTTGATTAAACGTCGGCAATTCTAGATATTCTAGAATGAAACGTATGAGAATTATAGAACAAAAAGATTATATACGTTTAATCGAGCCTAAAGACTGTAGTAGTTTAAGACAAGTTCTTAGACGTTATGAGATTGTTTTAGGCAAGAATTTTAAGATCAGAGATGCGATTATATATCATAACGTCGAGATAGGAGATAATTTTGAGACTGGTCATAACGTAGTGATACGAGAGAATAATCATATTGGAGATAACGTTTGTATTTGGTCTAATACTGTTATAGACTACGAATGTTCGATTGGAAATAACGTCAAGATACATTGTAATTGTTATATTGCTCAAAGAAGTGTGATTAAAGACAGAGTGTTTATAGCTCCAGGTGTTGTATTTTCTAACGATTATCATCCAGGATGTTCAAAATATAGAACTTGTATGAAAGGGCCGATTATTGAAGAAGATGTTAAGATAGGATGTAACGTTACGATTTTGCCAAGAGTAGTTATACATAGAAATAGTCTTATTGCTGCTGGATCTGTAGTTACGAAAGATGTAGATGCTAATTCAGTAGTTTTAGGAAATCCAGCTAGATTTTATAAATCTATTTTTGATTTAACATGTAAGACTGGAATTACAGATAAACCTTACAAATAAAGGAGGAGTTTATGACAAGAGGAGCTGTTTGTGTTAAGACTAGAAAAGGATTTGTAGGTGTTTACCATCCTTACGACTCATTTCCATTAGGTTTAGGAGTTCAAGTTTTTAAAGAGATTAAGAAGTGGATCAAGAGAAAGAGTTTGAAAGATTTTTGTAGAGAGCTTTTGAAGTATGACGATTGGAGGAATTTTTTGAATCGTGGGTATTGTATGTTTTGTGGGAAGAAGAACGTTGGACAAGCTAATTGTATTCAAGTTAAAGTCTACGATCGAGAAGATAAAGAAATATTGAGAAATATAAGATTGTTTGGAGTTCCAGATCCTGAATGTAGATATCATCATCATGGAGATATTAGTTTTAAGATTACTCACGAAAACGCAGATAAAGCATGTATAGAATGGATGTATCTTATAAACACAAGAAGAAGAGTTTTAGAAGTTTATTATTCGAATGATAAAGTTGGAGAGGTTAAGTTAAGTTTGGACGTTAATAAAGCTATAGATGTTTTAGAAAAGATTCAAGGAGAAGTGTATAGAAGTTAGTAGGAGGTTAGAAAATTTAAGAGCACTAAATCAAATCATGATTATGAAAATAACGCGTTAGACGCGCTCTATGTCTTTT
>JAWCDI010000118.1:0-3614 GCA_044343505.1 Candidatus Aenigmatarchaeota archaeon
GTTACAGGTTTTAAATAGCAGAAATAACAGGGTTAGAAACGTGGCAAGTCGAACGGATTCAATAAAAGCAGTCAACCTGGACAGGTTGCGAAGTATAGATTATGAATCGAGACTTAACAGCGAAATTAAAAGAATTGAGAACTCGGAAATCGGCGAAGAGAATAAAAAACTGATTCTGCAATACATGAACTACCGCCTTGCGAATGGTGTGAGTATCGCAAGGGCTCACAGAGAGATCGTGAGTCTGAGATTGCTCTACGAAAGATACGGGCTAAAACTGAGTGAAGTTGATGAGCTCACTATTAACGCCGTTCTGGCTCAATTGAACTGCTCTAACTTAAGCCTCAGCACAATCAATGAGTTCAAGCTGGCATTGAAGGGGTTCCTTAAATTCCAGGAGAAAGAAGATCTTGCGAAGAAGATAAAGAAAAAGGAAACTAAAGATTCTACTTTCTTTTATGAAGTTCTCTAGAGTTTGATCATCTAGGTACATAATAAAATTTATTGCTGAAATACCATCAAACATATTATCTTGATACGGCAATTTTTCTTTGAAATAATATTTTATAACATTTATTATATCGATACAATCATTCTTTTCCGCTTTTTTCTTACCAGTTTTAGCCCCTTTTCTGACAAATCAAAACCATAGAATTTAATGTATGGATTTAACTTAAGAGCATATATCATAAAACTTCCATTTCCACAACCAGCATCTAGAAAGTTTCCAGCTGTAAATTTTTCGATTTCTAGAGCATTATAGGTATCGCGGAGCATTTCTTCATATCTGGGATGTTTTTGACCTACAATCGTAATGTGGTAGATATATGTCCCAAAAATTTTTTCTCCGAATAGTTTTTGAGTTAAAGTTTTTAGAAAGGAACTTGATATCATATTTGGTATAATCCCTCCTCTGTCTTCTATTTTGCTGAGCTCTTCTTTGTTAACGTTGTCTGGTAACAGATGACAATTCTATCGTTTTTGTTATCATAGTCTTCGGCAAGTTTAGGAACCACTATACAATAATCGTATCCAGCATAACATCTTAGAATTTAGAATTTCATCTATAATGTCTAAATCGAAGGGATACTCTCTCACTTTTACTATTCTTTCATCACTCTTTCTTCTAATATCATAAGAGAGCGTTGGAAAGGGTATTTTCATTTCTATGCTGTTATATATGGTTTCGGTTTTCTTCTTCGCCCTCGCTAACGTTATTTCCATCTTTATCTACCACTCTTACATGCACAAACGTTTCTCTTACTACCAGACCATCTGTTGGTGGGACACGACTATTTTCGCTTGACATTACACCACTTGCTATGAAGGCGAATGGGCACGCCTCCTGTGCTCCATACAGATTGGCAAATATCCTGGCACAATCGGGCTCGAAGGTCTAAAAAAATTTCTGAAAGATTTATGCCCTCCATAGTCATTTTCGCAGTTAACATTCCTTAGCTACTTCAGCATATTTTCCAAGAACAGTAGTCAAGCATCACGATCGCCCTAACATGTTTAAACATGCTATTCCAAGGCTCATCTAGATATGATGACAAGCCATGTCTATCTTTTACGATCCACTCAAGACGTGGTCGAAACTCTTCAATCGCGTTCATGTAATAAAGAGCTCCGCTGTAATTTCCAGCCGCATCAAAAGCTGCTATCCTAATTCGGAGTTTGGTTCAAATAAAGCGCATTTTCGCCAAGCCCAAGTCTGCTATTGGAGATCTTTAGATTAATATTAGATTTTCAAAATAATAACAATAGTTAAAAATGAGAATTTTTGAAGTCTTTGGAATGGTGCTAGATTTTTCTAATTCTCACAAAATAGGTTATTAGTATGAGTCCAGCAATTGCAAACACGATTTCAAACCCAGGAATGAAAGGTTTCCTATCAGGAGTTGCTTGGGTTATTGTTGGGGTTTTCGGTTGTAGTGGTGGAACATTCGTGGTTGTTATGACATTCGTAGTTGTTATGATCATACTCCCTGATTCTTCACTCAAGAGATTATATCCTAATCTCTCACCTTTAGAAACACTCGCCGAAATACGATCTGATTCAACAACAACACCCTCAATGAATTTCATAACGGTCAAGTTGTAATTCTCTACTTCTTCTTCGGCCATCGAAGCATCTATCACTATGCTGTAAGTATCGTTTGCAGGCACCATTACCACGGTTTCAAATCCAAGCTCTATGCACATAGAGTTCGGAATTTCGGCGCGCATTTTTTTAGCGCTATCATGTCCTGTGGATCTCCCGATCGAATCGTAAATGGTCATTAAAAGCTTCTTCTGTCCCTTAGGTTCTTCAACTTTGATCAGATAAGAGCTTTCTATATTTTTCATCAATGCATTTCTAAAGTCAATTGAATTATCCTTGACGAACTCCTCATTAAGCTTCATCAAGTATCTTTCAACTGCAACTCTCTTAAACAGACTTGAAGATTCATCTCCTCTTTCTATAAGCTCAATTAATTTATTGTAAATATCATGAACAGAGATCCCGATCAGTTCTTGCACAGCATTTTTGAAGATCTTCCATTCATCGCTGAATCTAATGACTAAAAATCTGTAAGCTGCAGAAGCTGTCGGCCAGCCTTCTGAGTAATAGCTATAGAATTCCAATACTTCCTCTCCTTTGACGCTCATCGAACCCTCCATAATACTTCTATCTACCAAAAGCAACTCATTTGCCTTTTCAAGCTTCTTTGTCGAATTCTCAAGCAGTACAATTGCAAGATTGTTCAGAAAATAATCCACATCAATCCCAAATTTGTCAAAAACTACTTTAATTGACTCAGGGATATCCAATTCTACCAAGCAATCAAGGACAGATTTTGTTGAGACATCGATCGCTTCAACTGCTTCTATATATATACCATAGGGAGGAAATGCAATCGTTATCAAAGTCTTAATAACTTTTATAAGAGCATTTGAAATAGCTTCAAGAGTTGTGAGAACTATTGCATTTTTTGCCATGTTTTTGAAAATTTCAATGGAGCTCTTCAAGCAGTTTGGAGAATATATCCCAAGTCGCTTATATGCTATTTCTGATATAAAAGCAAGTTCTTTATGAAGAGAATCGTCTTTTACTGGCTCAAATTTTTCATATTCAAAAACAACCCAACCATGCATTTTTGAAAGACATTTTAGCTTTTCATAATCATCCTTTATCATTGCACAATTAAAATCCTTAGTGTTTCTTAAGTAAAGAGCCAAGTATTTATTTCCTCCATATTCCATGTATATGTTACCTCCAGTGATCGAGATTCCTTCAAAGCTTGATTCTGCTGAAACTACTTGAACGGTGAACTCCTTGTTCGTCACAATCATTATTCCAACATCCTTCGCGGGCTCAGATATGTCATACTCAATCCAACCCTTTTCCGGTAGAAAAGTGTAAATTGAGAATTTTATGGGCTTGAAGCCAATCTCTTTAAAAACTTCTCCTGGAATCTTTATGTCTAAAATTTGTTTTCCTGAACCATCTAAGAAAACATCTTCCCTTTTGACTATCTTTCCATCCGCTACAATTCTCGCTTCGACTTTTGTGCTATAAGTTAAATCATAAACAAGGACTGTCTTAAGTAGCAAATCTTGATTTACTTTAA
>JAWCDI010000012.1:0-14049 GCA_044343505.1 Candidatus Aenigmatarchaeota archaeon
CGGCTTTTTTTTGGTTTAAGTATACATTCCTAACAAACTCTACTTCCATAGCGTTTAAACCTAGTTCCGCAACTTTTCTTATACCACCTTCAGTAGTTTTGTCTTCAGCAACGGTAGGAATACCAGCAGGTCCTAGGTAAATCTTCATAATAGAGAATAATTTTTCTTTCCAGAAAAATTTAACCCATGAATTTCAATAAAATTTCCAACCCTATTATCGCTAATATTATCAAAACCATTTGCTCTGGTTTTATCGATAACATTTCTTCTTCTTCATGGTACCTCAACAAACCTCCCGTTCCCAAAGGCATGTAGATTCTATCTCTCCTCGCCATAAATCATATTCACCTTTTAAAAAATATAAAGGCGTGCCGGTCATAGCCCGTCTTCTGTTCTGGGTAGCATTTGTCTAAGCGTGTCAAACTTGCACCTCATCGGAGCACCGATCCGTTTCATCTCCACAACTTCAACTCCGTTCAACTTCATCGTTAGCGAAATCGTGGAGTTTCGTTTCTGATATCGGTGCTGCCCTCTCGAGCAGGCTTAGCCATCCTCTGGTGGACGGAACTTCCTCAGTCTTGCTTTGATGCAAGACCGAAGCTACCCGACCGGCTCGCCTAATAATCTGATGAGAAAATGTATTTATAAATTTACTCTTTCTCAAAATCCTCTACTTTTAACTGGTATTCTTTGTCTGATTTTATCTCCCCTCTTTCTTTCAATATTTCACGTGCAAGCAACCAAAGCAAAGTGGCCAAAGCTTTCTTACCTTTGTTGTTAGCTGGAATTATCAAATCTACATCCCTCGTTTCGTTGAAGCTGTTGCATATGGCAACGACAGGAATCCTAGCTTTTACAGCTTCTTCAAGAGCTTGAGAATCTACCATAGGATCTATCAATAAAACAACGTCAGCCTCCATGTATTTCTTGAACGAAGGATTAGTTAAAGTTCCTGGTAAGAATCTGCCCGTGAAGGCTGTAGCTTTTATCACGTTCGCGAACTTCTCTATTCCTTTTTGTATCGGACTTTTCTTGCTTGCAACCGCTATACTCTTACACCTTGCCAAGAATTTAGCCGCTATCCTTATCCTTTCATCTATCTTTCTCAAATTAAGAACTGCAAGACCATCAGGCCTCACTTTATATATGAATTCCTTCATGTCTTTAGTCTTGAGTTTCATACCCATTTGGATTCCAGAAGCTAGGTACTGTTGTTTTGGTATTAACAATTTAACAGGCATTCCATCAACCTATGTACGTTAATTCTTCTTTCTTCCCTTGTCTCTCAGGAGGTGCGATGAGTTGGCCCAAAGCCCTCCTTTGTACTTCTTCTACTTTCTTCATCAATTCTTCCATCTCCCTAACCTTCTCCTTAAGTCTTGATGTATCTATCTTCAAGTTCAAAATCTTGGTCAAAATATTCAAAATGGCCTCTGCTCCCTTTGGATCAGGAATTATGGGAAAACCTGTAGTCTCTGCTAGCAAACATACACCATTCATACCTTTCAACTTACCAAGACCTACGAAAAGGCCTGAAGCACCTACTATGGTACCTACTCTACCAACCGAACGGAACTCTATTCCATATTTCTCGTATCTCTTTATCAAACCAACATCGCTAACAGTTCCTATGACCTTAGGTTTTTCTTTTTCTTCACCAACACTCAAACCGGCCAAAGCGAATATATCTTTAACATCAAACTTTTTTATGTAATCCAATATCGTTTCAACTATCTCATAATGTCCTTCAGGATCTATGCTCTGACTATCCCCTATCAACAATATCAAATCCCTTTGATTTTTCTCCTTAGCTTTCCAGTAATAGAATTCATTCTTGAGCACATGTACGGCAGAATTGTCTTGAACCAGAACGAAAGGCATGAAATGGGAAGAAAATAATTCTGCGAACTTCTTAGCTTTGAGTTCTTCAACTAAGTAGCCTGCTGCTATTCTTCCCACGTTCCCTATACCTGGTAAGCCTTCCACGAATACAGGATTTTTCAACTTTGGTCTTTCGAACTCGATTATCTTAGTGACCATTTTACCCACAATATTACTTAACTTGATGATTAATAAATGTTATAGCTTTCCTCCTATATTCACCGAATTTATCTTGAGGTGAATATTTAGGTGGTCTGGGGAAAATCGTTTTTTGTCCACAATTTGGACAAATTTCCTTGAAAGTGTAAAGTTTACAAGCAACACATTTACGCATCTTCATATTTATTATTATAAGAAAAAAGAGAATTATGAATTTCATATTCTTGGCTTTAGGTGTGATAGATGCTTGCGTTGCAACTTTACTCTATTTTGGCTTGAACTTACCTTTACTCGGAAATTTCGCTATATACTTCGCTTACATTATCCTTTTTAAAGGTATAATCTCCATAATTTCTTCACTACCATTTCACGTTTTCGATTGGTTGGGTATTTTGGATTTGATCGCTGGTGTAGTTTTAATTTTAATTTGTTTTGGTGTGAATCATGAGATCTTCCACATTTTTTCTTTCATATACGCTTTCAAAGTTTTTTATGTTTTGGTAAGAACTATATTCAACTTTTGATCAACTTGAAGCTGCCTTCACCTTCGAATTCTTTTATTTTTTCACAAGCATCTTGAAGATTTTGTGTTAACTTTTTCTCCAGATTTTTCGGATCTTTACCTTTGATCTCAACCCTATATTTTCCAGCTGATATGTATGTTATATTCGCGCCCGTTTTTTTTACCAGTTCTTCTAAAACTTCCTTCACTTTTTTCACCCCATCTTTAGCGAAACTTCTCAACTCAAGTTCAGCTTTTATCTCAAACTCTTTTTCCCTCAAATTCTCTTCAGCTATTTTGGCTATGGCTTCAGCCCATTTCTCTTCTATCCCGTTCTTAATCAATTCTTCTTTCGATTTTTTAGCAACTTCAAAAGCGCTAGAGAGGTTGCCAAACTTTTCTTGTAGAGAAAAACCAACTTCTTCGTAAGCTTGATCTAAAGTTTTATCCAACAAATTTGCAGCCATTTCCAAAAGTTTCTCCGCCCTCTGTTCTTTCCTGAATTCGTTCATCTTCTCTTTTTCATCATTTTCACTCACTCTCTTCAAACTCAAGTTAACGAAGTTCTTTTGATAATCTATTTTAATGACTTTAGCCACGTATTGCTTACCAACTTTAACAAAATCACGAATATCATGCACCCATTTTCCAGCAACTTCTGTTACATGTATCATGCCTTCAACTTCAGGATATTCAACTAGTTTACACCAGGCAGCATAAGGTGTGAGCTTTTCGACGCTAACAACAACAAGCTCACTCCATTGAGGCAAACCTTTCTTCTTCACCATACTAATACTAATAAACGTAATAATTAAAGTTTGTTGTTGATGAGATGTAATGTCTTAAAAATGTGTTCGGATTATCTTGCAGGGGGTGGGATTCGAACCCACGTAGGCACTAAGCCACGAGGTATCTTCTAAAAACCTAAGCCTCGCGCGATTGACCAGCTACGCGACCCCTGCAATATTGAAATATGGTTTAGGAATTAAATTTTTTTGTTTTTTAAACTTCAAGCTAAATCCTATTTATGAAAAATTTAGTTAGGATACCAAGAGATGTGGAAATCCCGATGATCGGTTTGGTCCAGATAGGAATAATAGACAGGGGAACAAACTTACTACAAATAAGACCAACTTCTACTTGTAACTTAAACTGCATTTTTTGTAGTACTGATGCTGGAAAATTTTCTAAATATCATGTGACAGAATATTTTGTGGAAAAAGATTATCTGATAGATTGGTTGAAAGAAATAATAAAATTTAAAGGTAGTATTCATGCTTTCATAGATTCGGTAGGAGAAGTTTTTACTTATCCAAAAATCTTGGATTTACTCTCTGATATTTCTGGAATGGAAGGTGTGAAAAGTATAGCAATAGAAACTAATGGAACCCTTCTAGATGAAAAAATCATAACAGAGCTTGAAGACATAAATATTGATAGGATTAATTTGTCTTTGCACGCTTTAGACGAACAACTGAATAAAAAGCTTACAGGTTGTGAAGGATACGATACTGAAAGGATGATCGAAATTATAAAATACATAGCTGGAACGAAAATAGAGTTATGTATAACTCCTGTTTGGATTCCTGGCTTGAACGACGGAGAAATTCCGAAGATAATAAAATTCGCTAAGGAAGAGGTTAAGAACAAAAGATTTCCGATTCTAGGTATACAAAAATACGAGATCCACAAGTTCGGTAGAAAGCCTAAAGGTGTGAAACCAATTTCTTGGTATAAATTTTTTGATCAGCTGGAAAAATGGGAAAAAGAATTTCAAGTGAAGTTAAGGATCGGTCCAAACGATTTCGGAATAGAGAAGAGTAAAAATTTACCTTCAACTTTCAAAATCGGCGAGAAAGTTCTGGTTGAAATAAGAGCCCCTGGATGGATGAAAAATGAGAGGATAGGTGTTGCTAGGGAAAGGAGCTTAACCGTAGTTGATTGTGAAGAAAATGTAGGTAAAATTTTGAAAGTAAGGATTTTAAGGAATAAACACAACATCTACATAGCAAAAAAATGAAAAAGAAAGAGCTTGAACTTATCTTGGAAAAATTGAAGCCTTTACAAAAACCTAAGTTAAAGTTAGAACAATACACAATACCCTCTTACCTAGCTGCAGAAATCTTGAATTTCGCTTTTCTAGCGGGTGATTTGAAAAATAAAAAAGTTGCTGATTTTGGCTGTGGTAGTGGGAGGCTTGCGATAGGTGCTGCTTTGTTGGGAGCTAAAGAAGTGGTCGGGATAGATTTGGATGAAGAAGCCATACAACAAGCCAAAGAAAATTTGAAATTGGCTGAAAATCTTTTGGGAAAAAGATTGAAGGTGAAGTTTATTCGTTGTGATGTGAGGGAATGGAAAGGTAAATGTGATACTGTTATTCAAAATCCACCTTTTGGGATAAAGGGTGATTTCAGCGATAGGATATTCTTGGAAAAAGCAGCTAAAAGCGCAAAAAAAATTTATTCGTTGCACAGGAATGGGAGGGAGAAAGTTAGAGCTTTTCTACTGAATTTCATCTCTGAACTCGGATGTAAAGTTGAGGAAATAGCAAGCTTTTCTTTCCTCCTTCCAAAAACTTTCCAATTCCACAAAAAATTGAAAAAAAGATATGATGTGGACCTTTTCGTTATAAGTTGTAAATGATGCCCCCAGCGGGAATTTCAGGCTACCTTTTGAACCCGCGTTTCTTGTCTGAAGATTTCAAGCCCGAGAAGCTCGCGTCCTTGACCGGACTAGACGATGGGGGCATATAGAGAATTCTAGTTTTCAGATTTAAAAAAATTGAAGTGCTAAATTAAAATCTTGTAAACGAAATCCCCTTCTCTTACTTTATCTACCACTTTAAGCCCGATCGCATCTCCTGCTCTTGCCGTCTTAACTTTCTCATGCTCTATCTCCATACTATCAACAGTCTGTTGGAAATTGGTTGTTTTACCTTCTATTGATATGAGATCTCCAACTGATAGTTCATCTTCCAGCTCTACAACAGCAACTCCAATTTTTCCATAATAATGTGTTACTTTACCGACCAGCTTTTTTTCTTGTTCCATCATAATTTTACCTTCAATTGTTGAGTATTTAAATCTTGCTGATGGGCCCGGAGGGATTCGAACCCTCAACCCGAGGTTTCCACAAAATCCGAAGCCTCGTCGGATGTCCAATTTCCACACGGGCCCAATAATAATAGATTTCTTTAAAATTTAGATATCAATGAATTCGAGTAAACGAAATCGAACAAGAAATAAAAAAAGAAAAAGAGCGGGTTCAGAGTTCTTCTGATTCCCCTTCCCCGATGAAGAGGTCTTCATCTTCGAACGGATCCCACTGGTTTTCGTTATCTCCTTCCATCAGACTCCCCACAAACCCATTTCTCCCAGGTCCAGAGTGTGAGGTAGAAAGAAGAAAGAAACTTCTGGTTTGAGTGGGTTTGTCAGGACTACCTGATTATGTCTATTCCGAGCGTTTGGCTGATTTCTCTTGTTACTGGAGTTTCATAACTTACTGGTCCAAGAATGTATGGTGATTTTACTCCAGTAACTATAACTATCACTTGAACCCTCCCTTCAAACTCAGGTAATATTCTAGCTCCCCAGAACACTTGTGCTGAAGGATCGAGGTATTGAGAAACTGTTTCTCCTATCAAGTTAACTTCATCCAACCTCAAGTCAGGCCCACCTGTTATGTGCACTAAAGCACCTTGAGCTCCTGTATAATCTACTTCAAGGAGAGGATTCTCCAAAGCTCTTGTTATAGCATCTTTAGCTCTATCTGAACTGTTGCTCTCTCCAACACCTATAGCAGCAACTCCTCCTCCAGTATGCATCACTGACTTAACATCAGCATAATCCAAGTTTACTAATGAAGGTAAAGTTATAGTTTCAGTTATTCCCTTAACCATAGAAGCTATCAACTCGTCTGCAACTGCGAATGCTTGTTGAATTGAAAGGTTTCCAGCATACTTCAACAACTTATCGTTCTCTATAACTATTGCTGTATCACAAACTTGTCTTAACCTTGCAAGACCTTCTTCCGCTTTAGCAACTCTTGCTCCTTCAAGCTTGAAAGGCATGGTAGCAACTGCTATGACTATTGCACCCATCGATTTTGCTAACTCACAAACTACAGGGATGCTTCCTGTTCCAGTTCCTTTTCCCAGACCTGCTATCGCGAATAAGAGATCAACACCCTCTATAGCCTCTTTTATCTCATTCCTACTTTCTTCAGCGGCTTTCCTCCCAACTTCTGGATAGCCTCCACAACCTAAACCTTTTGTCAATTCTTTTCCTATCAATATTTTCTTGTCAGCTTTAGTAACTGCCAAAGCTTTAGCATCTGTGTTTAAAGCTATCGTTGTTGCACCTTCTATTCCCATTTCAGTTAATCTTGTGACCGCATTACTCCCTGCACCACCACAACCAACAACAGCTATTTTAGCTTTCTTCACGCTGAAACCAAACTCTTGTTCAGCTAGCTTGTAGTAATCAACGTTACTGAAAGTGGCTCCACTCGTTGGTTCAAGTCTAAACCTTGTTTCTGGTCTATCTTCTCTCTGGCCTCCTGCCCTAACCAAAGCACTTTTTATGATCGAATCCATTGCCATTTTCTCCTCCTATATTCGACAAAATATATTTTGTCTCATCGAAAACCCTTTATTAAGGGTTTTCATATTCTTCTTTAAGAATAGGTTGTGTGTTATAAACACTACCTAGTTCAAAACCCGAATTCTAACCCGAACTTAACCCGAACCCTAACAGAGTTTATCGAAACTCTGCAAAAATTTTTATCAAAATTTAATTTAAATAGTTTTTTCATTTGAAAAATATAGGTTGAAAATTGTATGATGATTAATTTAAAATTGTGAAAAATATTTTTTGTGAAAAATATTTTTAAAAACGTTTTTTGTTATATAGTTTTTCAAAAAAATAATACGCCCTCGGTGGGATTCGAACCCACGACCTACCGGTTAACAGCCGGGTGCTCTTCCACTGAGCTACGAGGGCAATTTTTTAAACCAATACTTGTTCTCCTTATCTTCAATTCCAATGTATTTCTCATCTTCAAAAAATATTTCACCTTCTATTATTCTTTTCATCCACCTATCAATTTTTAAAAGTTTTTCTAATTCTTCTTCATCCTTTCCTTTCTTTCCTTTCTTCCTTTTTTCCCAATGAGCATCGTATAAATAATAATTACCTTTTTCGTCTTGATAAACAGGATACGGTAAAAGCAATATACCAACATCGATATATTTAACTCCTATCTTCTTCAATTTCATGGATAAACCCTGTTGATCAATCTTGGAAACGCTATAGCATCTCTTATATGTTTCAACTTACAAATCCACATAACTAATCTCTCGAGTCCAAGACCAAAACCAGAATGTTGAACTGAACCAAATTTCCTCAAATCCAAGTACCATTTGTAATCTTCTGGTCTTAATTTCTCTTCTTCTATTCTTTTCATCAGTTCCTCATAATTCTCTATCCTTTCTCCAGATCCGATGATTTCTCCATAACCTTCAGGAGCCAGCATGTCTACGCTTAACGTAACTTCAGGATTTTCAGGATCAGGTTTATGATAAAAAGCTTTTATACTTTTTGGAAAGTGTGTAACGAAAAAGGGCGATTCAAACTGAAGTGCCAAGACTTTTTCTTCATCAGCTCCAAGATCTTCACCATACTCAATTTTCACACCTTTTTCTTTCAAAATCTTCACCGCCTCCTCGTATTTTATCCTGGGAAACGGTGGTTTTATCTTGAGTAAATCACTTGCGTCCCTTCCAAGTTCTCTCAGTTCTACTTCACAACTTTTACCAACTTCATGTAAAACGTAAGTTATGAATTCTTCTTCTATTTTCATCAACTCTTCGAAACCGCAAAAAGGTATTTCAGCTTCTATGTGCCAGTATTCTGTCAAATGTCTCCTAGTCCTGGATTTTTCTGCTCTGAAGGAAGGTGCTATGGTGTAACATTTACCCAAACCGAATATCATAGCCTCACCGTACAGTTGCCAGGATTGTGTGAGGTAAGCTTTTGAATCGAAATATTTCACTTCGAACAGAGTTGAACCACCCTCACAAGCAGCACTAACTATTACAGGAACTTGAACTTCTATGAAACCGTTGTTTTTGAACCATTCTCTCACAGCTTCCAGAACTTTGGCCCTAATTTTCATTATCCTGTTCATTTTCTTACTCCTTATCCATAAGTGTCTGTTATCTAGCAAAAATTTCGGTCCATGATACTTCTTACCTATAGGGAAGTCTTGTTCAGCTCTACTCAAAACTTTAACTTCTTTCACTGTTATTTCATAACCATAAGGTGCTCTCTCATCTTCCTTAACTTCTCCATAAATTTCAACAGCAGATTCCATGCTCAATCTTTCCATTTCTTCAAAAGTTTTTTCATCTATCAAATCTTTCCTCAAAGTGCACTGGATGAATCCGGTACCATCCCTTATTATCAAAAAGATAATTCCACCCGAAGATCTCTTGTTGTGCAACCATCCCCTTATCCTGACATCGCCTTTTTTTCCAGTCAAAATTTCGGAAATAGTCGAAAACATACCCACCAACTAATTATTTTTTGAAAAAATAATAGTTTTTTGATTTCTGTTATGTGCAGTAATTTAAGAAGTGAAGTAGTTTCTATTTTGGCAACCACCTTTCACTTTTCCACCTTTAAATTTTCTTCGTGAATACTTAAATAATTTAACTAAAGAAAAATTTTCACACTTCCAAGGGGAAAGATTCAAGCTTCTTCTGGAGTTTCTTCCGGAATTTCTTGGGGCAACTCTGGAGTTGTTATGTGTTTTATTATTACTATATCTCCAACAGCTTGAACTACAGCGTAAGGAACTATAACACCTTTTTTTCCTCCTAAAGCTTTACCCAAAAATCCTTCTTTCGAAACTTCTATGACCAAAGACCTCAACTTGAACCTTGTTAAATCAAGCTCTACATCTGAAACCCTACCACAGTACAACCCCTTGGCAGTGAAAACATCTTTACCGAATAATTCGCTGATCTCCTTAACTGTGATTGGCATGTTCTCTCTTTTAATAAAATACGCTTTCATATAAATAAAGTTTTACACAAATCTTCTTCATGGAAATTGAAAAAATCGAATCACAAACAAGTAGAAAATCTTTAGAAGAAATTTTGAAAACTTTAGGTTGGAAAGATTTTGAAGATGTTGTTGCTGAAATTTTCAGGCGGAATAATTTCCTTGTTAGGGAAAATTTGAGGATAAAAGTTGATAAGCGTTTTGAGATAGATTTAGTGGCTTCTCGCTCCAACTTAGTTTTTTGTGTTGAATGTAAAAGATGGTCGGGAGGAAGATACAAAAAATCAATTTTGAGAAAGAGTATTGAAAAACAGGAAGAAAGGGCAAGAGCTGTTGAAAAATTGTTGCTGAAAAATGAACTCTTGAAAAGAAATTTAAAAATTGGAGAAAATTTTACGGTAGTTCCTTTGATAGTAACTTTGATGGAGGAAGATTTGGTTAAGGAGAAAAAAACTTTTGTTGTTCCTATAGACAAGCTCAATTCTTTCCTCCTAGATGTTGAAAGTTTACTTTGATGAAAAACTATCTCTGAAACCTTATAAATACTTTTAACGAGAAATAATATAAGTGTCAACATGTCTGATTTTAAGATAAAGATAGAGAACATAGTTGCTTCAGCCTCCTTGAACGTGGAAGTACCGCTTGAAAAAATAGTAGCTAAGCTTGAAGGAACAGAATACGAGCCTGAGCAATTCCCTGGGCTTGTATACAGGATGAACAAACCTAAAGCTGCTGCTTTGATATTCGGTTCTGGGAAAATAGTTTGCACTGGTGCTAGAAGTATTGAAGATGTTAACGCTGTTTTCAAGAAAGTTATATCTGTGATAAAAAGTGTTGGTACTAAAGTACCAAAAGATTTCAAGATCCAAGTAGAGAATATAGTTGCTTCAGCGAAAATAGAAGGTAACTTGAATTTGGATACAATAGCCTTAAGCTTGGAAAATTCAGAATACGAGCCTGAGCAATTCCCTGGGCTTGTATACAGGATGGATGAGCCGAAAGTAGCTTTTTTACTATTTGGGTCTGGGAAAATAGTCTGCACTGGTGGTAGGAGCATTAAAGATGTAAAAACTGCTTTGGAAAAAGTTTACAAGAAATTGAAAGAAGTGAAAGCGATAATCAAGTAAGTGCAAACATCTTTCCAACTTTTCACTTCTTTTCACTCTTCCAAAAACCTTAAAATTAATAAGTGTGAAGAAATAATTGTCATGGAAAGGGAAGATATAGTTGAAAAATTTGCAGAATTCTTGAAAGATTACTATTACGACGAACTCGTTAGTGTTGTTTCTGAAGGTAAAAAATCTTTGTCCATAGATTTTTCCAAACTTGATAAGTTCAACCCAGAGCTAGCTGATTATCTACTCGAGAACCCGGAAGAATTTTTAAACGCAGCAAAAGATTCTTTAAAACAAATAGACTTACCTTACCAAGTAGAACCCAGGTTTAGATTTTTTAACTTGCCTCAAGAAAAGCATGTGAGGATAAGGAATATAAGAGCAGAGCATTTGAACAAGTTGATTTGCGTTGATGGTATAGTTAAGAGGGCTAGCGAGATAAGGCCAGAAGTATCTGAAGCTATTTTTCAGTGTTCAGAATGCGGCTCAAAGATAACAGTACTCCAAACTGAAAGGTTCATAAGACCACCAACTGAATGTGATTGTGGTAATAAGAAGAATTTCAAGTTGGTAGATCAAAAACTTTACGATGCTAGATGGATAACTATAGAAGAACCTTTTGAGATAACTAGCGGGGAAAGACCTTCAGAGATAATGGTGTTCTTGAAAGAAGATTTGACTTCGCCTAAAATGCAGAACAAAACAGACCCTGGAAACAGGATAAAAGTTGTTGGCGTACTCAAACAAATACCGAGGAGGGTTAGAGGAACTAGATCAAGACAACTTGAAATCTATATAGATGCGAATTCTATAGAGAGCATAGAAGTTGAATGGGAAGAACTTGAGATAACTCCTGAAGACGAGAAGAAGATACTGGAACTTGCGAAAGATCCAGAAATTTATTCTAAACTGGTTGCATCCATAGCTCCAAGCTTGTATGGTTTGGACGAAATAAAAGAAGCTATTGTCTTACAACTTTTCGGTGGAGAGCCTCATGTGTTGAAAGATAAATCTAGAGTAAGGGGTGATATACACATACTTTTAGTTGGGGATCCTTCAACTGCAAAAAGCGCTTTGATGAAAGTTGTTTCAACTTTAATACCTAGGGGGAGATATGTTTCAGGTAAAGGTGTTACAGCTGCAGGCTTAACCGCGACAGTAGTTAGGGATGAAGAGTTTTTGGGAGGATGGGTACTTGAAGCAGGAGCTTTGGTTATGTGTAACAGAAGCCTTTGTGCTATCGACGAATTTGAAAAAGTGGAGAAAAGTGATCAGATAGCTCTGCATGAAGCGATGGAACAACAATCCATAAGTATAGCAAAAGCCAGTATAGTTGCAACCCTACCAGCACAAACAGCGATATTAGCAGGAGGTAACCCGAAACTTGGAAGGTTTGATCCTTATTTGCCGATAAAAGAACAAATAGATATACCCGAAACTTTGCTATCAAGGTTTGATTTAAAGTTTGCGATTCGTGATGTTCCGAATCCTGAACTCGACGCAAAAGTTGCTGAGCATATTTTAAAATCAAGACATTACGGAGAAGAAGAAGTAAAACCTGTAATAGAACCAGAAATTTTGAAGAAATACATAGCTTATGTAAGGAAGAACTGTCACCCAAAACTTTCTAGAGAAGCGGGAGAGGAGATAAAGAATTTTTTCGTAAGTTTAAGGGAAAAAGCTAGCTTTGAAGAAGCACCTATACCTATAACTTTAAGACAATACGAAGCTCTGATAAGGTTGGCCGAGGCATCTGCAAAAGTTCAGTTAAGGGATGTGGTGAGTAGGGAAGATGCACTAAGAGCTATCAACTTGATGAAAGTTTCTTTGAGGCAATTCGGGTTTGAAGTCGAAACTGGAAAGTTCGATGTGGACAAGCTTGAAGGTAGAACGACAGCAGCCGAAAGGGGAAAAATAAGGATGTTGTTAGACATAATAGAAGAATTGACCAAAACTATGGGGAGAACTATACCCAAGGAAGAGATATTCAAATTAGCGAGTAGTAGGGGGTTGAAAGAATTCGATGTGGAAAAAATTTTGAATGAGTTGAAGAATAAAGGTGACCTCTTCGAACCTAAACCAGGTTTTCTACAGAAGATGTAAATATTTTTAACCTACTAATTTAAACTGTGGAGAAAAAAAGGAATATTGCAAAAAAAGTCAGGTTGGTAGATATAACTAACGGTACTTTTTTCCATGGAAATAAAGAAGAGATGAAACCAAATTACTTGATAACTCCTTTCGGTGAAAAAGTATCTAGAGTTAACGTGGTCGCTGTTATAACAGAAACTTTCATATCGGAAGATGAAAATTATGGGACTTTAACTTTGGATGATGGAACAAGTAGTTTAAGGGTTAAATTTTTCGGGAAAGACGTGAAAATTTTGGAAAAACTTTCCAGAGGAGATTTGGTGCTAGTTGTTGGTAAAGTTAAAGAATACAATGGAGAAGTTTACATAAACGCTGAGATAGTTAGAAAGATCGAAGATCCTAACTTTGAATCCTTGAGAAAGCTGGAAATGCTTAAGGATTTGAAGGTGAAGAAGAAAATTGTGGAAGAAATAAAGGGGTTGCTTGAAAAGTTGCCCGAAGAAAATTTGAAGGAATATGTGAAGCTGAAATTCAACATTGATGAAGAAGCTTTAAAAGTTGTGAAAGAAAATTTAAAAGTTGTTGAAGTTGATTTTAAGCCGAAAATGTTGGAGATGATAAAGAGTATGGACAAAGGAGATGGTGTTGAAATCGCTAAAATATTCGAAATCGTGGATTTGCCTGAAAGAGTTATAGAAAATGTAATAACAGAACTTCTGAATTCTGGTGAAATATTCGAACCCAAACCTGGTTTTTTAAAGAGGGTTGGAACATGAATTATGAAGAACTGTTGAAAAAAGCCATGCAAAGTTTACCCAAGAAAGAAGAGGAGAAGAAGAGGTTTGTTGTTCCTGCGATAGAGTTCGAGTTTGTGGGGAAAAAAACATTATTCAAGAATTTCGGCCAGATAGCTACAGTTTTAAGAAGGGATCAAAACCATTTATCTAAGTATTTACTGAAAGAGCTGGCAGTTCCTGGAAGCGTGGAAGGAGGTACTCTAATTCTACAGAGAAAACTTCCTATAAGCTTGCTCCAAGAAAAATTAAATTCTTACATCAAAAAATTCGTTTACTGTAAAGTATGTGGTCAGCCAGATACAAACCTTGTTAAAGAAGACAGATTATTCTTCATGGTATGTGAAGCTTGTGGTGCTAAATATCCTGCTGAAAAAATAGGGTGAGAAGATGTTTTGGTGCAATGTGTTTTACGATAAAAAAGATGTTTTGGTTGTGGTTTG
>JAWCDI010000119.1:0-3610 GCA_044343505.1 Candidatus Aenigmatarchaeota archaeon
TTCAATAAAAGCATATTGCGAAAATCTTATGAAAAATCAACAAAGCCTACAATTGCTTTATTCAATGCCACTTTATTCATGTTCTTTTTCTCCATTTCCTTTCCAAACTTCACTTTTGTTACTTCGCAATTTTTCAGATAGATAAAGTCCCCTGACTTTGAGTGAAGTGTTCCCTTGTATATGTAGTAGCCATCGTCTTCGAAAAATTTTGTCACTACTTTTACCTCTGTTCCTTCATACTCTTTGAAAAAGTCGGGTTCGTGTCTAAATTTGTTTTTCATTTTCCACCACCTCTTTCAAAATCTCTTTACAATCCGAAAACCAAGCATGAAGGTTTTTCAAACTAAGCGGTTTTAATTTTCGATCTTTTACATAATTAGCTTTGAGTTCTACATATCTCATTAAGTTATCACCGCTTGCAATTCTATTGTTTATCTTTATAGGCACGAGTTCGTGATTTTCAACAGCCCAGTTATATGTTATTTTTATCGCTTCATCCAGAGGTAAATTTTTCACATTGATTAAATAAGGAAGTATAATTATGTCTATCAACCTTTTTCTACCATCTGAGAATTTTTTACTTAGAATTCTTTCAATCCATTCAATTTTTCTACTACTTTTTGATTTTTGATTTTCCGAGATGTAGGAATTGATTACTTCTCTCTTCATATATTTATCATAAACATAAAAGATCAATTCTTCTGGAATTTTCCAATACAGAATTTTTTCTGGCAATATCAAATCATGCTTGCTTATTTTTGGCTTATCTTTCGGAAGTTCCAAAAGAAGTGACTTATAATACCCTGTTTTTTCATTTACAGCTCCTTCCATTCTGATTAAGTGTTTTTTGGATTTCATCAAGTATAAATCAAAGGAAGCTCCGGAAACTGGTTTTGTATTCGAAACAATGAAATAGAATATATAGAACTTTAAGTTGTGGAGTAGATTTTCAAGCTCTCTTTGTGCGATATAAATAGGAACAAGAGTCATCTTCTTTGTTAGGAAGTAATCCTTTATTATTAGTTTTGGGCAAGTGACTTCCTTGTCAAAGAATACATGATAATGGAGCCAGTTACCTGATGTGAACCTGAGAAATGGAATGTTAAACTTTGAGAGGGTGAATTCAAGGTTTTTTGCTAATTGTAGACAAGAACTCCATGAGGTTGCATCTATATCAAAGACCAGCTCGTTGGAACATAAAGATCTCCTAATCGGGTTAACCAACTCTCTCAAGGGTTTCCATTGTTGAGTAGAATATTCTTGGCCAACAAGGTTGGGGTCTTCCCCTAATACCATGTTGGTGTATTTATCAATCGATGTTTTATTTAATGTTTGAATTATTTGCGTTTGTATTTTAATCACCTTCTTTTTGTTTTCGACTCTCCCATCTACACCGACTACACATGTGATTACCCGACTCGTCCATCCACTCAACTGTTGTTTTCTCTCCACAATAAGAGCAAACACCAAAGTAGCTCTTTGGGAGTCTAAGGAAGAAATACGAGTTTTCTCTATTTTTTGCTTGTTCACTACACACACTAAGTTCACTATATTCATCAGTTTTTTGTGAATTTGGTGAAGATGATGAATTTGGTGAATCTATGAGAGATGAAATACCTAATCTTTCAGCAAGTTCTTTAACAACGAGAGGTGATATTCTAAATTCTACTCCACTTCCAACGCGTCTTCTCTCTGTGATTCCTAACCTTTTCAGCGCATTTCCAACCCATTTGCTACTTAGCCAATGTGGTTCATCATCTATTTTTCTTTTCATTTCTTCTTTAATTTCTTTAACTTTGTAAAATCGGTGATTTCTCACAAGCTCCATAAGTGTCTCAACTAGTAAATATTCCGCGGTTTCGGTTATATTATCAATTTGTTTTTCTTTACTTTTTGTTTCAGCTAAGTTTATCATCTCTTTGTATATATTTTCATCCAGAAATTTTGCTATAGCTAAGATCGGGTGCCACAATTCCCACTCACGATTCTTGATGTTCGTCTCATTATTCAAGGTTTTATAAATTTGTTCCACCTTTTTCCAATTTTCTAATGCAAAAATATATAATTTATCCCTAAGCTCCTGCCATGTGCGGTCTGTTTCATCGATCTCTCGATCTCCAATTTCCTTATTGGTTGTTCTTTTCATTATAATCTTGATGCATCTATCCTCTAAAACATCCTCAAGCCCGCTTATGTTTGCTAACATTTTAGGGGAGTATACGTCGAAGAACTCAACTGTGTATTTGTCTCTAGTGTTTTTTTCTACTCTTTGGACATCACCACCCTGTTTATATCCTTGTAGTAAAATGGCCCTAAATTCCATGGCCCTCTCCGGGTTTGATAGTTTTTCTGTTTCGTCAATAAATAGAGAGCACCTACCATTTTGAATGAGTCGAAAGATCGAAGAAAGGGAAGCGTTCACAGAAAAGATCGAATTAAACGCTAAGAGTGATGTAACATAAAGAAGTTTTGTTTTTCCACTTTGTTTTATGCCAGTTACATACACGTAGGGGTATGCCTTAAAAATCGGGAACAAGTATGTTCCCATAATCCAAAGGGTTATGAAATCTGTATTTGCAAGGTCTATATATTTATCTATAGTTTGTTTGATTTCTTCATACAATTTTTTAGGGTTTATAGAAACATTACCTTGAAGAAAGTCTCTTATAATCTTTAGGCTCGGTTGCCTTTTCTTAAATTTAATTGAAGGATATTGGAGTTTAATTCTTTGCGAGTTTAAATTCTCTTTCTTGCAGACAATTAATCTCCTGTCCGATGTCAAAAGACAAAAGACATCCTTCCCTTTCTTAGTAGGTAGCCAAACACCAAGATATGCAACACCCTTAAAATCTAGGGCTGGATGAACAGTAATATACTCTTCTCCTTCTAGATCGAGTTCAAAATTTAAGTTTTCTATCTGTTTTTCAATCGAAGTCTCAATTTTCTTTTTGATTTTTTCGCCCTCTTTTATAATATCTTCTACACGTAGATTTTCACGCGCCATTTTCATCACCATTAAAGTGAGAATTTTTAATGTTGGTGTGCTTTCTTCCCAAACGTAGTGGAGAAACTAAAATTTTTCTACAATTGGCAAGTTTCCAGTATTTTGAGATTCTGGAGTAGCTCGCAACTAACCCATGCTTTTTCAACATTATAAGCCTTTGGTAAACTCTGTGTTTGTTATAATTTAATAAAATGGAAAGTGTGTCTAAACTCAGAGACTTCCGTCTGAGAAGTGTCAAAATTTTATCGTCCAAATTTTCTTTTGTGATTTTAAATTTTTTGTTGAGTAATTCATTTTTGAATTTTGGAGCCATTTTCACACCCTTTCTCTTTCTTATTTAGGAGCTTGTATACTTTCAACTCCAAACTGGACAAGAATTGCGCTTCTTCTTCAGACAATGTTGGTATCTCTTTTCCCATCTTTCATCAACCTCTTCAGGCTAAGATAAACCATAAATGAGAATGAGAGGTTATTTTTCTTCGCATATTTTTTCGCTTTTTCAAGGAATTTGGCTGGAAGTGATACCAAAACGACTTTCCGTGTTCTCATATTTTTTATATACACTTCATATAATAAATACTTTACTATAAAATTAAGAAAAAAAGT
>JAWCDI010000120.1:0-3601 GCA_044343505.1 Candidatus Aenigmatarchaeota archaeon
ATACACCAATTGGCATAAAAATCAACAAGCACGAAGCCTTCTTCTATTAAATCATTAAATTCCTTCTCACTTATCTTCTCCTCTATTACTTGCATAAAAATTTGAAAGTGCACTATTTTTAAATTTTGTCAATTGCTTTGTTAGCATTTTTTGAGATTCGACATGGGGCAATATTTAATGTTGTTGCTTCTTTGTTCCATCTTTTTTGTGCTTGTCTGAAAGATCTTGTTGTGAAAGAAATAAATCAAAAAACCTTAAAATGGTGGAATGGGGTTGCATTCCTCAATCCCTTTGTTCTTGTTGTGAAAGATTAAAACATATAAAAACTAAACTAAACTAAATTCAAAAGTTGCATTCCTCAATCCCTTTGTTCTTGTTGTGAAAGAGGGCGAGGGGGCTTGTTAATGCCTGGCTTAAAATTTTGTGTTGCATTCCTCAATCCCTTTGTTCTTGTTGTGAAAGTTAACAATGTTAGGATAGTTTGCTATAATTCTACAGCGTTGCATTCCTCAATCCCTTTGTTCTTGTTGTGAAAGTTGTAATAAATCAATTTGTAACAATGGCGATTTATCGTAAGTTGCATTCCTCAATCCCTTTGTTCTTGTTGTGAAAGTTTTTCTAAAATTGTAAATTCTTTCATCATTTTTTCTGACGTTGCATTCCTCAATCCCTTTGTTCTTGTTGTGAAAGTCTTCACTTATTTTCAAATTTTTCTTAAATTTACTATCCAGTTGCATTCCTCAATCCCTTTGTTCTTGTTGTGAAAGTACTTCTAGTGGGATGTCCAAACAATGGTTCTCTACCTAGTTGCATTCCTCAATCCCTTTGTTCTTGTTGTGAAAGGGTCTTGAGATTTGGCTTTTTTGAGCTTAAAAAGCCAATTTTTATTGTAAGTTTCTGGAATATGTGTTTTCTGCGCATTTATTTATAAAGGGATTCCGATTTTTTAAGTTAGAACGGGATTGAAGATTGATCCGTCAGCCCCCATTAGCCATTAGACTAATGGAATGCTATCGAATTTTTAGCTTTATTAAAAAGCTTTTCGATAGCGAGCTGCTTGGATGATTTCGGATCTTTAACTGCGGTGCAACGCCGCCCTTTACTTACCTCCGCTCGCATATAGCTCGCGGCATATCAGTACCTCGACCTTTACCACATGATAAAGGTCTCATCCAGAGGCACACTTTAGATTAGGATTTAGACTATTTAAACCTTTCTGTGCTATATTAAACGCCGCATTATAATCTGCATTGAGTTCTACTCCGCATTTATTGCATTTAAACAATGAGAATGAATTTTTGTATGGTCTTTGTGTATCTTCATGAATATCTCCTTTGATTGCACAATGAGAGCAATTTTTGCTCGTTTTTTCTGGGGGGACGAGAATTACTTTAATTCCTTCTCTTTTTGCTTTATAATTTATGTAGTCTGAAAGCTTTTTAAAAACAAATAAACTTAATTTATATTTGAGATGTCGGCTTTGTCTATATCTACTTTTTTTTGGCTTTTCGAGCGCTTCGAGAGCAATTGCGGCTTTTTTTTCCTGGGCTAGAGCGACTATTTGCTTTGATATAACATGTAAAATTTGATTAATTTTAGGCGCTATTGGCCTGATTTTCTTTTGTTTCCTTCTCTTATTGTGTTTTCCTATTAAAAAATATAATTGCTTCCTTCTTTGATTTTTCAACTTTATAATCTCCTTACCACTAAAAAATTTTACGAAACTAGGTCTGTCTTTTCCTTTTTCTAAAAAAACTACACAAGCAAGAGTATTTATGCCTCTGTCAATACCTAATACTCCATTATAATCTTCAATGAATTCCGGGATTATTTCAATTGCGTATTGTAGATAATAATCAAAAATAGGATTCTTCTTATCTTTGTTTATTTGTTTTCTAATTAAATAAGCATACTTGGGTTCACTTGCTTGAATTTGTTTTAATTTTTTTTCAAAAAATTCCTTTCCATGCCTATTTACAATATTTCGTGGCCCACTAAATTCATAATATTTTGTTAATTTTAATTCTTTTGATAATGGTATTCTTACTTTATTATTTTTGAAATCAAACTTCACGCCTCCTTGGCTGAGAAGGATTCTATTTCCCTTGAACAAAATAGGAGATTTTTTACGTAGTGATCTTTCTTCTCGCTCAATATTCCTCCTTAATATTTTAATATTATCTCTAATTTTATTTATAGTATATCCTTTTAATTCTTCAGCTTTATCTTTTTGACTGATATGAATAAATCTTGGTTCTCTCCATCCTTTCTTCTTCGGTAATTCAAAACGCTTGTCTTCATACATTAGCATTTCTTCAAATAGCCTAAGTTTTGCTTTATCTCTCTGTAATTTTTTAATTCGTTTTTTTCTTTGCTTTTTTAGTGAATTTAATAATTGAAAGGCGTCTCTGATAACATAATTATAATGTGTTTTAGCAAGTATTTTAGTTACATTTTTTATATTAAAAGATGGATTAACTTTTCTGCCTTTTGTTGCATAAATTTTTTTTCTTATGCTATTTGCATTAAATTCCTTTGAATAGCAAGATCTACAAATTTTTTCTCCTTGATTATTTTGATAATATATTTCTTTTTCTTTATTACAAAAATCACATTTATCAATTGGAAAGATAAATTTATTTTTTTCTTTATCTTTCTCTCCTTGAAATTTAAATTTAGACATTAATTTATCAATTATTTTTGCGGCAAATGTAACAGCTTTTCCATATTCGGTGAAGTACTGATTCAGTTTTTCTATATCTTGCTTTTCAGGATAGATTTTAAATTTTACTCCTAAAATTAAAGAATGCATTTTATGATTGTGTTTTGCTCTTGCTTTTTCTTCTGCATTTGGTTTTCCAATATAATTTCTAGGAATTTTTATTTGTCTATTACATCTTTCACAAAAAAAAGTTTTTTGTTCTTCCATTTTAATAAAATTTTCTAAAACAATTATCTATAAGCCTTTTTTTATACTTTGTTGCTTCTGGATAAATTTCATTTTTTATAATATTTTTAACTTTTTCGATCGTTTCAAATAATAATTGTTTGTTTTTAAGATTAATTTTTACTAAATCATTAGAAATTTCATATTTGATGTAGCCATAAGGAACTTTATAACCTAGCACTTTTTCTATTAGCATCGCTTCAAACATTAATTGTAGTTTCTGTGTTCTATAGAATCCACATTTTGGTTTCTTAGCATATTTTAATTGCAATGGATAGGCTTCTTTTAATTCTTCATTAATTAAAAGGCAATCAATTTTAGTAGCATATTCATCGGTTTCTAAAGGAAGATTATACTTTCTTCCTAGTCGTGGATAAAATCTTTCTTTTATTATTTTATTTCTTGTACTACGTAAACAATTTTTGTTGAAGAGATAGTTAAGCATTAAGCAAATAAAGATTTTAAAGTACAACAAAATTTTAAAGTACAACAAGATTAAATTTTAGGGCCTGTGGTCTAGTGGTTATGACGTCTCCCTTACGCGGAGAAGATCCCTGGTTCGAATCCAGGCAGGCCCACTTTCTCACTTTTTTATGGAATACTTTCAATTCTTTCACAAGTTTTTCCTATACCTTCTGATGTATAAGGAACTAA
>JAWCDI010000121.1:0-3599 GCA_044343505.1 Candidatus Aenigmatarchaeota archaeon
TTTTATTAGCTCATATAAAGCAACAAGACAGTAAAAAATATAGAAAGCAATTCCGGGTATTTTTGTTAAAAAAGCTAAGGCAGCAAAAACCGCGGAAAGCCAGAAGTATTTTTTGTTGTTTTCTTTTTGCGAAAGCAGGAAGAGGAAGAAAGCTAAAGATGTGAAAAAAGTGAAGAGAACATCAGTATAAAAAAGGACAGAGTAAGTTACAAAAGAAGGAATTGTAATTGCTATTATGGATGAGATCAACCCAACTTTTTCATCGAAAAGTTTTTTAACGAGAAGATAAGTTACTATTCCAGTAAGCATAGCGATAAAAGGTGTTAAGAACTTTACTAAGAACTCACTAAAACCAAAAAAAAGGAAAAAACCAGCTTCAAGTAAGTTCCAATATGGTGGGCGTGTATTGCTGTGTTTAATTAAACTTGTGCCTTCAAAAGGCATCCATGTGAAGAATTCTTTTTCTTCCCAAATTTTTTGAGCGAAATAAGTGTGGAAACCCTCATCACCAAAAGCAATCGGTGAGTTAAGAGTAACTTGAAGATTAAGAGTTAAAACTAACAGAGAGAAAGCTATTAAAGTAATCAGTTCAAGATGCTTTATTTCTATGGTTATTTCTTTTTCCGTCAAGATATCAACTAATAACTATTTTAAGTTTATAATTAAATTTGTTGAGTTATGAGAAAAAGAATATTGAACGTGGGTTGTGGAAAAGATACCTACGGTACAGATTTTATTGACATTTATCCTTCAAGACCAAATGTAATAAAATGTGATGTTGATGAAGATGAATTACCATACAAGAATAACACATTTGATGAAGTTTACGCAAAATTTATTTTCGAGCATTTAAAAAATCCGAATATTTTTTTGAAAAAAATTTACAGAGTTTTAAAAAAAGGAGGAAGGATAGTTCTAATAACAGACAATGCTGGGTGTTGGGTCTTCCATTTTCCACTTAAGTTTTTGTATTCTCAACAACATTATGAAAATTCGATAAGAGAAGGTTTTTTGGATAGACATTATGCTCTATACACACCATTACATTTGAAAAACCATTTGCTGGCGGTTGGGTTTAAAAATATCAAAATAGATTACATGTGGTTTGAAGATAAAACTACAACTCTTAAGAAAAAAATATTGTTTAAAATTTTAGTTTTAATCGCAAGGATAGTTTCGATTTTTTGTCCACCAAAAATCTCATACCCTCATATAAAGAGTGTGGCGATAAAATAATAATAACTCAAATACATTTACTTTTTGGGGTTTAGTTAATGCGAATAATGATTTGTTCTGACTTAGCACCACCATATATAGGTGGCGGGGAATCATATGTAATCAATTTAGGTTCTAGATTAGCAAAACTTGGGCATGAAATTAATTGGCTTACAAGTAAACTACCAAATACAAAAACTTATGAAATCTATCATGGAATTCGTATTCATCGAATACCTATTTTATTTTCAAAACATTATCTATTTCCTGGTAGACAACTTTTCCCTTTAACCAGTTTAATTCCAGCAATAAAATTGGCAAAAAAGATGGATGTTTTACAATTTAATACTTTTGTTGCCGGAACATTTGGCTGGATTGTTTCTAAATTTGCTAGAAAACCCTGTTTACTTTGGTGTCATGAAATGTTTGGTGAGTTGTGGGAAAAAATAGGTAGAAATTTTTTTGAGAAAAAAGTTTATCCTCTTGTAGAAAGGTTTATCGCTACTTCACCTTATGATTGGTTTGCTTGTCCTTCAAATTATTCTAAAAAAACTTTAATTAAGGCCGGTGCACCAAAAGAAAAGATAAGTGTTATTCCTCATGGAATAGACTTTAACCTGTTTCACCCAAAGGTGAAAAGCGACTTAAGGAAAAAAATGGGATTAGAAAATTATAAACTGTTTGGATATACAGGAAGATTATCCATAAGAGGAGTAGGACAATCAAAAAACATTCCCATATTGTTAGAAGCCGCAAAATATGTAGTTCACCATTTAAAAGATGCTAGATTAATTCTTGGTGGTTCTGATTTTGAAAATCTTAAACCTATAATCAAAAAGTTGGGAATTGAAAAATATGTTGTTTACACTGGTAAAAAACCATTTAATGAGGTTCCAAAATTTTATGCTATGTGTGATGTTGTAGTCGGAGCATCGATAGCAGAAGGTTTTGGATTCATGTATGCTGAAGCTTCAAGATGTGGTAAGCCAGTTGTTGCCCCCAACGCTGGTAGCATACCAGAAATTATAATCAACAACAAGACAGGAATATTGGTCCAGCCTGGAGATTCGAAGGCTCTTGCAGATGCTATTATCGATCTTCTCACAAATGAGAAAAAAGCTAAGAAAATGGGAAAAGAAGGGGCAAAATACACTAAAAAATTCACATGGGAAAATTCTGTAAAAAAACATTTAGAAGTTTACGAGAAACTCTTAAATAAATCTTTATAAATGAAATAACAATCAATTGGTATGAAAGTAGATAAGTTTAAAGAAATGCTCCCATACATAACAAGTTTAGTGATAATCATTTATTTAGGAGTTTGGGTCAGGACTTCAACTTTAAACACACCAACGGTTCTAGATTATGATCCATGGTGGTTCTACAGGTATGCAAAGATGATTTTTGACTATGGTTTTAAATTACCAAGATGGGATATCCAAAGTTTTTCTTTTCCAGGCAGGCCGGTATCTCCCTTTCAAGGTTGGCCTTACACGATAGTATTTTTCCATAAAATTTTAAACGCCATAACTGCTTCTGATTTCATGAGATCGGCAATTTTATCTCCATTATTGATGGTGGCACTAATACCAATTCCGGCTTTCCTACTTGGTAGACTTTTAAGTAATAACCTAGGAGGTTTAGTCACATCATTATTTGCAGTTTTAACACCTTCTTTCATTGGTGTTAGTATGGCTGGCTATTGTGATTCTGATGCTCCAGTAGTTTTTTATTTCTTCCTTTCAGTTTTTGCTACTTTACTTGCTCTAAAGAAACCAAAACTAACTTACATACTTTTTGCAGTTCTTGCTAACTTACTATTCATCTGGAATTGGGGTGGAGGATGGATAACTTTGATTTTATTCACAGTTTTCACTTTCATTTTACCATTTTTCCGCATTTTTGAGGAATTCATCCATTCTTTTTCTTTTAGGCTCGATGTCAAAAAAATAATTGAAGAAATTTACACCACAGGCTGGCCGATATTTATCATCTCTCTACTCACAAACATCATCTCATTCTTCCTTTTTAATTCTACACAATTCATCTCTTTCTTTGGCGGTCTTGCTTTTACAGGCTTAAGCTTGATTATAAGGTTGCTCGTTTTAACAGTTTTGTTAACATGGAATGGTGCTTTTGTTTATTACTTCTTCAATTCTACAAAAAAACAGACCAATATCTCTAAAAGATTTTACCACTCACTTTCCTTAGCTGGATCAATTTTTCTATTTTATCTAATTTTTCAAGCTTTTATAATAGTTCCAGAAAAACCCCTAAGAGTTAATGTCTCTGTTGCAGAGCTTCAAGTTATAAACATCTTCAGCCGAGAAGGTTTCTTTTCAGTTGCAAGTAGAGTTGGAATTTTACCCACACTCCTTTCTTTT
>JAWCDI010000122.1:0-3582 GCA_044343505.1 Candidatus Aenigmatarchaeota archaeon
ATTAGAATATAAAGATTCCGACGATCCATCTATTTACGTTAAATTCCAAACAACCGAAAAGAAAAAATACTTATTAATTTGGACCACAACCCCTTGGACGATCGTTGGAAATGTGGCAGTAATGGCCCATCCAACGTTTAAATATGTCGAATTCGATACTGGAGAAGAAATTTTAATTTTTGCAAAAGATTGTTTAGATAGAGTTACTAAGGAACTAGGATTGTCCGGAACAATCGTAAGGGAATTTTCCGGAAAGGAGCTTACGAAAATAAAATACTATCACCCACTTGCAAACGAAGTTCCAATCCAAAATTATGAACATAAAGTAGTAATGAGTGACGAGTTTGTAACTGTTGAAGAAGGAACTGGTCTTGTACATTGTGCACCAGGACATGGGCAAGAAGATTTTATAATTGGAAAAAGGTACGATCTTCCGATATTTTCCCCAATCACTAGCGATGCAAAATATAGCGACGAAGCCGGAAAATACGCCGGGATAAATATATTAGAAGCAAACGAAATAATAATGGATGAATTGAAAAGAAAGGGTCTTCTTCTTTTAAAATCAAAAATAACGCACCGTTATCCATTCTGTTGGAGATGCAAAACGAAACTAATTCAAATTGCTTCCGTTCAGTGGTTTATAAAAATAACTAATTTAAAAGATGAAATGATAAATGAAAATAAAAAAACGATTTGGATACCTGAATTTGGTGGGATTTGGTTTGAAGATTTTGTTGAATCTGCAAGAGATTGGTGTATATCGAGGCAAAGGTATTGGGGGATACCTCTCCCAATTTGGAAATGCGAATGTGGAGAAATTTTAGTTATAGGGTCAAAAAAGGAACTTGAAGAAAAGAGTGGGATGAAATTTAAAGAAAATGAATTGCATAGACCTTACATAGATGAAGCGAAAATAAATTGCAAATGCGGAAAGAAAATGGAGAGGGTGAAGGATATAATAGATGTCTGGTTTGATTCTGGAAATGCTGTTTGGGCATCATTAAGGGAAGGTGAAAATTATTATCCAAGCGATTTAATAATTGAAGGAAAGGACCAAATAAGGGGTTGGTTTTATTCTCTCCTCGGATGTGGGATGATAGCGAAAAATTCGTGTCCGTATAAAAGGGTAATGATGCATGGTTATGTAGTTGATGAAAAAGGAATTGCAATGCACAAAAGTCTTGGAAATTATGTTTCGCTTTCCGAAGTTTTGAAAAAGTACGATCCAGATACAATAAGACTTTGGTGTTTAAGTAACGTTGTTTGGGAGGACTTAAAATTCAGTTGGAAGGAAATGGAAAATTACAAGAAGGAATTGAATATAATAATTAACATAGGAAATTACTTAAAAAGATTCGCTGATAAAACTAATGAGGAAGATAAAAGTAAAATGAGTGAATGGTTAGTTTCGTTAAGGAATTCTGTCATAAAAGAATACATTGCCCATATGGAAAATTATAATCCACATTTAGCACTTAGGCTTGTTAGGAAGTTCTTGGTAGATGATATAAGTAGGTTTTATATGAAATTCATAAAGGGAAGCGGTTTAAAGACTCTTTATGATACATTCTTAATTGGACTTCAACTTCTATCACCTTTTATCCCATTTACGGCTGAAAAAATTTATTTAGAAGTTTACAAAGAGAAGAAGGGTGTTGATAGTATATTTCTTCTAGAATTTCCGAAGGTATCTGAAATTGAAATAAATAAAAAATTAGAGAATTATTGCAGAAAATCGATGGAAATAATAGAAATTATTAATTCAATTAGAAGCTCTGAAAAAATACCAATTAGGCAACCAGTTGATGAAGTAATAGTTGGAACAAAATCTTTGGAAATAAAAGAAGTAATAAATTTATTTGTGGAAGAAATAAAGAAAATAACAAATGTTAAAAATATAAGGATCGATGAGGAAACAAAAGTTAAATTAAAGGAAACGGCAAAGGAGCTTGGTGATGTTTATGAAGAAATATTAAAATTAAGTGATGAAGAACTTTTGTCTGGAAAGATAAAATATGGTGAAAAAGAAATTGATTTTTCAAAGTACCTTTATGTTCCAATTAAGGATTATGCATCTGTGATAACTGATTTTGGGTTTGTTAGTTTAAAAACAAAAATAAGTGAAGAGCTAATAGTAGAAAGAATAGTAAATGAAATAAGGAGAAGAATACAGCAAATGAGGAAGGAGCTTAATTTAATTGAAAAAGATGAAATAAAAGTCTACGTAAAAAGTGAAAATGAAAATATAGAAAAAATAGTAAAGGAAAATGAAAAATTACTGAAGGATCTTGTAAATGCTAAGGAAATAAAAATAGAGACTGGTGGAAAACTAAAGAAAAAGTGGAAAATATTAGATGCTGATGTTGAATTGGGAATATTAAAGGTTTAAATAGTTTAAATAGTTTAAATATCATTTGCATACCATCACTTGAAATATCCCACCGACGTTTATATCGTTATGTACTTCAATTCTAATCGTATGTTCTCCTTCATTTATTTTAGTTTCTGATGTCTGGAGTTCCAAACCTCCATAGTTTCCTAAAAATTTATTATCGAGATAAAGAGAAAAATGATCATCTCCTTTCCACATTATTTTATTGTAAGATTGATTTGCAACAAAACGTAATGTATAATTTGCTGTCGTATGCGAAGGTTGATCAAATTTTGGAAGATCTATAAACGATGAAACGTTTTCAAACTCATATAACCAATTTTTCATTAAAAGAGTGCAATTTTCTGGAGCAACTAGGTAATATGGAGCATGAGAAAAGAGAAAATCTGGAGTTTTAATCGAGAAGAAAATTCCTATACAATTTACTATTGATAAAAGTATATAAAAGAACAAAAAAAGTATCAAAAAATTTAGAATAATTTTTCCTGTTTTTTTCACTTTCTCAAAAGTTAAAAAGATGCCCATTGCAAAGAATGGTAACAGTGGAAGATAAAGACGGGGATAGAGATGGTCACTTGTATAAACTAATGAAATAATGTACAATAAAGAAAAAATAATGTATCTTAAGAATTTTCCTTCTATTAAATGGAGAATTCCAATAAAAGTTAATGAGAAAAATAAAAAGATACCTATTAAACCAAGATAAGGTATTGAAAAGAATTCAAAAAATGACCAATCAAAAATGTACCTTGAGAGATGAACTTCTGATTTTTCTCGTAGAAATTTAAGATTCGTAAAAATAGGATATGGAAGAAAAATTAAAAATGCTATAATTAGTGTCGGTAAAATTTTGATAAACTTCCTATCCCACAATGCACACAGTAAAAAGAAAAATGGAAGGATTAAACCGGTAATCCTGCTTTGCATTCCAAGACCGATAATAAAGCCAAGAAGAAGCCAATCTTGGTTTTTATCATTTTTTAAAAGTTTTTCGTATAAAAGGAAAGAAAGGATGGTAAAAAGAATGAAAAGTGAATCTGTAAAAAGAAGAACTGAAACTAAAATAGTTATAGGATGAAAACCATAAATTAAACAAGAAATTTGGGCTGCACTTCTACCCAACTTTTTTTCTACGAATACAAAAAGGAGATAAATAGTTAAGGAAGAAATTAGTGCATTCAAAATTC
>JAWCDI010000123.1:0-3563 GCA_044343505.1 Candidatus Aenigmatarchaeota archaeon
TTTGCTACGTCGAACTTAAACTACCTCCCTACAGATTATAGAAAAAATGGTTATAAATAGATTTCGCTTATCGTGTTTAGAAAATTTATAAATTTTTTTAAACAATTTTTAATTATGTCTGTAAGGGAAGCATTTTACGAAGTATTGGAGAAGAAATACGGAATTGATAAGGGAGATGTAGCAGAATATAAAGTGAGGAGAAAAAACGTGGAAGTTTTGTTGAAAAATGGAAAAACACTGATATTTGAAGATCCTTCAGTAGTAAAGATGGCTAAGTTGTCTAAACTGGATTTGGAAGGAATGCATAAAGAAGATCTCGTCAAACAACTCTACGGTATAAAAGTTGTTTTCGAAGGGGTGAATGTTCCGTACAACGAATTCAGGGAGAGTTATAAAGATAAAAATCTGGAAGAAGTTGTAAGAGAAGTTATAGGTAAGGAAGATAAATATTTCTTCTCACGTGAAGACAAAGAAACTTACAGAGAAATGGTAAAACTACTCGTCCAACGAAAAATGATCGAAAGCGGAAGAGGACTACCGATACACATTTACGCAGAGTTAGACAACATGACATTACCAGAACTGTTAGATTATCTAGCTAAAGTGAGCCGCTAAAGCCATTTAAATTCTCGAATTTTTATTCTGTTTAGAGATAAATCTAAACTACATATTCCATGGTTAATTGTTTTAACTTGTTGAGATATGTTGAATACCTTTCTTTATCTCCCTTTGCTCTACAATTGTTGATGTAACAGTTTCTTTTATAATCCCATTTCTTAACTTTATCTTTTATTGATTTTTGGAAGAATTTTTTCATACCTATCTCTGGTACCTCTTCAAGCAAAATTTTTCTGGGATTTCTAGAAGTGATGAGTTTGGGGAAGATTGTATTATCTAGAGAATCGATTATGGCGAAAGTTATTATACTTTTCTCTTCTAGATTGGCGTAAAATTCATTTTGCCATTTTTTAAGGAAGGAGAAAAGGATTGATTCATAACTCTTGTAAACTGTTCTTGGAGATTTTCCATCGATTATGATTTTTTCTTCAAGTATACCACGAGCGTACCTGTAGAGCGAGTACCCAAAAAAATTGGTGTAAGTTTCAACGAGATCACCGAAATAATGAAATACATATGGTTTTTCCAACAATTCTTTTGATTTCTCAAGGTATGTGTTTAACTCTCTCAACAATCCCAATTCTTTCTCATTCGCTGGTTTTATGTCTACACTTTCACTAGTTTTTTTCAAAACTTCCATGAAAGAAGAATATAAGTTTTCAAAAGAATGTTGAATGTTTTCCTTGGCTTGTGGATACGAAAGGTAAGGTGATTTGAGCAAGACATCATGATAAATGATGTTGAGTTGATCGCAGAGTGATTTGAAAAATTCTACCTCTTCTTCTGTGTATTGTTTTGTTATATCCCAATCCATTTTTAACCACCATTTAACTCATCCAAAAAAAAGGAATCATTGGTTGTTAATATTTCTTTCCCCAACCATTTAAACTTTTCTACGATATTCTTAAAATATTACCACTTAAATATAGTTACATTCAACTTTTTATCCGAAGAGGGAAAAATAAAAAGTATGAAAAAGTTGAAGTTTGTGGATATAACGACGAGCGACGTAGCTTTCATAGCTTACGGTAAGGACTTAAACGAGCTTTTCGCTAACGCAGCCTTAGCCATGTTTGAAGTTATGGTTGACACTAAGCAAATTGAGCCAAGAGAAGAAAGGAGAGTAGAAGTTAATGGTGAAGATTTGCAATCTTTAATGTTCAACTGGCTTAACGAATTGCTAATTTTTGTTGACTCAGAAAATTTGGCTTTTTCTGAATTCGATGTTGAAGTTGATGAAAAAGAGTTAAAGTTGAGAGCGATCTGTAGAGGTGAGGAAATAAACAGAGAAAAACACGAGACGAGAACTCATGTTAAAGCTTGTACTTTTCATAAAATGGAAATAAAAAAGAATAAAGTTTGGAAAGCTAGGGTTATTTTGGATATTTAACTCAACTCTTCCACTTCTTCCTTTCCCTTCTTCAGCTCTTCTTCTTGCTCTTTATCTATTTCTAGAAGTAAAGATTGGAATTCACCAACATGAGTTTTTTCTTCCCTCGCTATATCAAGCAAAACCTTCTTCAATTTTTTATTTTCAGTCATCGTTGCTAACTGCTCGTACAAGCTTACAGCATCTAGTTCAGCTACCATACCGACTCTTGCTATTTGTTTGTCTAAATCTTTTTTACTCAATTTTTCAAACTTAAAAGGTATTTGGGAAAGCATTTTTCCACCTACGATTAATTTTCTTTAGATATATTTAAAATTATGGATAAAGCTAAAGCAAGAAAATGCCCAAATTGTGGGAATGAAAGCTTGTTGAAGATTTTAGATGAGTGGGTTTGCTATGAGTGTGAATTTCATTCTAAAGAATTAAAAGGAAAAATTGAGAAAACTTTTAGATAAATTTTCTGGACCATTTAAACATAGGAAGAAGAATCAATTTTGAATTTTTTTGTTTTGACTTCATAGTTATTTGATTTAAGTATTAAATAGAAAAATATGAAGAAGAAAGTTAAATGGGTTAATGATGCAAACCTTTATGGGGTGCCAGCTTTTATTCGTTTATTCACCTACATAAAAGAAGTTTCTAAAATTGTAGGAGAAAGGAAAGCCTGGAAAATTTTAGAAACTATCACAACACGAAAAAGAATTGAGTGGCTCGATAAGAATGAAAAAAAGTTGAAGAAGATAAAAGGAAATGCAATAGACCGAGCATATAAAATTTTTTACAGAAAATATTTGGGACTTAATCCAAAAGATGTTAAAATTGTTGAAAGAACAAAGGATAAGTTGGTAATGAGGTGGTATAATTTTTGTCCTGTACTAGAAGCTTGTAAAATTCTTGGTTTAGACACAAGAAAAGTTTGCAAGTGAGTTTATGATATTTCAGTTCAAGCTTTTCTTGAAAAGATTAGCCCTAAGCTTAAATTCAAAAAGAAATTATGAGAAAATAAGGCCATATTCAAAATATTGTGAAGAAACTATCATGTTAGAAGAATAAAAAACTTCTAATTTATCATATTGAAATTTAAAATTTTTCGAATTTTACCACCTAAATAAGTTCTGATTCTATTTCTCTACCACAAGTTTATTTCCTTTTATGATGATTTTAACTTCCTCTCCTGGTTTAAAAGGAAATGCTGAGTCATTTGCTATAGCTGCAGGAATAGTCAAATATAAAGTCTTAGCTTTTTTATGTGGTATTAAAGTTGTTTTAGCTTCAAGTGTCATATATTTAATTATTACAGTAAAATTTAAATACTTTAAATTACAATAATAATTACGGTAGTAAAAATGAAGATAACACCAGAAATTTTGGAAGAAGCAAAGAAGTTGTACTTAGAAGGAAATTCGATTAGAAAAACTACTAAACTTATTCAAGATAAATTTGGGATAGAAATCGGAAAAACTACCATAGAGTCTCACTTAAAGAAATTAATTAAGTTGAGAAATAAAAAAGAAGTAATGGCAATGAAAAGAGGCGCTTTTCTAGATGAAGCAAA
>JAWCDI010000124.1:0-3553 GCA_044343505.1 Candidatus Aenigmatarchaeota archaeon
TTGATATTTAAAGATTTGTTACAAGAAAGTAGCACCGAAAAATGGGGCCCATCCCCTCAAAGAATATAATAAAATATGGAAGGTGGAAAGAAACCATTCATCTACGTGCACGTTACTCAAGAGCTTAAAGAAAAATTGAAAGAAGAAGCGAAAAAGAAAGGTGTCCCGCTTTCAGTACTCGTTAGATTGAGGTTACAGGGGGATTTGCAATGAAACTTGAAACGTGGAAATTTCTAGAAAAAGATCTCCCATGGTTACCTGTGTTGGTAAAGTGGATTGAAGAAGGCGATCTAAATGGAAGTTAATTTCAAAACATTTAAAACCGATAAATTAAGTCCAGAGGAAAAGTTATTTTTACTTTGGCTTTACCGCTTACCGCCGATTTATAAACAAAATAAAAAGACGATTCCATTTACAGTAGCGGAAGTGATTCTTTGTAATCATCGAATTCAGAGGAATGATGCCAAAAAAATACTAAAGGTGTTTAAAGATTTGGGTTTTCTTAATGTCGTGAGTTTTCGTGGATTTAGGTTAAATTTCTTTCAGATTTTTAAACTTTTGGAGCGTGATGACGTTAAAAAATTCATAAACAACCTTGGCCTTAATTTTGAATCTTTTTTCGTTCCTTTTTATCCAAGGTCAAAGATGAAAGTGATTAAATGAGTAACGACAAAAATGAAAAAATCTTAGGCTTAGAAGAAGTTTTGGAAATTTTACTAGAAGAGAATCCTGAAATTCGAAGTCCAGAAGAGCTAGCAAAAATTTATCTTTCAAAATTTCCTGAGGCAACAAAATTTAGAGAAATAGTTGAGAAAGAAGCTCGTGTGATTCTTTTAAAAAAAGGTAAATTGAACTCCGAACTTCCTATAATTTTTGAAAAAGATTTGGAAAACATTTCAACAACTGAAATTAAATGGATTGTCGAAAATTATGTGCCTGAAAAATCAATAGTGATGTTAGCAGGAAAAAGGGCATCTTTCAAAAGTTGGGGAGCGTTGCACTTAGCTTTAGCTATTGCTTCAGGATCAAAAGCGTTTGGTCAATTCAACACGCGTAAAACTTTCGTGCTTTATATTGATGAAGAAAACGGCCTTGAAGAAATTAAGAGGAAAGTTGAAATGATAAAGGCAGGAATGGGTTTAAGTTACAAGCTTGATAACTTAGCCTTTCTTTGTTTTGAAGGTTTGAAACTCGATAGGAGCGACGCAAGGGAAAAATTGAAAAATTTTCTTGAAAAATATCCCAATACTGTAATAGTTGTGGACACATTCAGGCGTATCATCTCCGCTGAAGAAAATGACGCAACAGAAATGAATCGTGTTTTCACAGAATATTTGAGAAAATTTCAAGAGGAGTATGGCGCGACTTGGATTCTTATACACCATTTGCGAAAAAGCCCAAGTAGCAAAAAGATAGATGACATCCTGGATGAGCTTCGAGGTTCGTCTGAAATAACGAACGTTGCTGATTCGGTCATTGTTTTTGAAAGACCGCCAAGACTTGATAATCGCTTCATTTTGAAGCATGCAAAAGCTAGAAGATGCAAACAGGTAGAACCCTACATAATCGAATTGAGATGGAATGATAGCGAAAAATCAGTGGTTTTTGAATGTGTTGGGACTGCGGAAGAGATTTTGGATAGTGTTGACTTGTGTATGAAAGCTATTATGGCATGGTTGGAGGAGAATGGTATTTTGGAATTTGCCACTAGTGATGTGAAAGAGGAAATGAAAAAAAGCTATTCTAAAGCAACAGTTGAAAGGGCATTAGCAACTTTACTAATTCAAGGTAAAATAGTGAGGATAAAAAGAGGGCATTACAGGCGGGTAACTGAAAAAACTTTAGAAAATTATGAAGCATCAAAACCTCAATCGCCTCAGGATGCTAACAAAACTAAGATGGAATCAAAAGAAGAAAACATCAATAACCTCAAACTTTATAATAATGAGAGAATTGATGCATCAGAAAACCTCAATCGCCTCAATACTATAAAGTCTGAGGCAATTGATGCTAGCGAAATTAACGAGATTGTTGAAAAGGAATCTCAAAAGTTGCCCAAAATCCTCGCTGAGAAGAAAGGTTTGGCTTGCTATCGCTGTGGTTCTACTGAAGGTTTGGTTCAGGTAGAGGATTTCATCACTCACAAACCTTTATGGATTTGCGATGTTTGTAGAAAAGAAATGGAAGGGGGTGATTGATAATGGAAGAATCCAACAAACCTAAGCTTTGGATTAAAAGGAATCCAAAGTGGAGCATAATCTCTTATGATTTTTGGCACATGGGTTATGATTTGAAGGATGAAACTCGCAAGGTGCTTTACGATTTCGTTGATAAAATAGTGCAGGAAAGCAAAAGCAGGATCTTGAAATACTGTTGTTTCGGAAGGACTTCTGGTTTCGTGGTAGTGAGAACTGATTTCCTTCCAATCTTTGAAAGCATAATCAAGGAAAAGATTTTTGATAAAAACAATTGGGTGGAGGTGATGATATGAATCCAACAAAACCAAAGCAGAGCATTCCTGATTATTTTGATGAGTTTCAAGGCACGAGCATAAAAGTTGCAACAAGATTCCTTGAAGATGGAAGTTATTATGTTTACAAGGGAATTCTGCACAGGAAAGGAAGGGATTTCGTTTATCTAAGGGATGTTGAAATGGTTAAGATCCAAAATGGTAAGGAAGTTGAAAGAACAAGGCTAAACAAAATAGCCTTGAGCAAGGCGATAATTAGTTGGATAGATTTTAATTAGGAGGTGATTTGTATGGAAGGGCGTATAGAATATAGATTGAAAGAAGGTCCGTATGATAAAACCACAGCATACGTATACATAGACAATGGGATAATCACTTTAGATTATCCAAAAGAAACGAAAGTGAGAATCGAGGTTTTCAGAGAGTTTTTGGAATACATGTTGCAACAGGTGAAAGAAATTGAAGCCAAACCCATGTACATGGAGTATCGAACTATTTACAAGAATCCTTATTCGGAATACAGGAAAAAACTGAAAGATCCCATGCACTTGAAGGAATTCAAAATAAAGTTGGACAGGCTTGTTCACTTAATAACGAAACATTCTAGAGTTATCAACAAGTTCATCAGGGAATTGAAACAGAGTGTCGAAGAAGTTGAAAAAATAAGGAGAGAATTGGTGATTGAAGACGAAAGACCAAAACCTGAAGTTAAGGAGGGTAATTAGCATCTGGCAATTAAGCTATGAAGAAAGGATCAAGCTACTCTGCTTTATCCTCTACTCTCTAAACAAGAGGGCAAAATCTGTTAAATCGCTTCAAGAAAGCATCGAAAAGCAGTTGAGCATGGAAATTCCGATTCACACTTTGGTTGACATTTTGCTTAAACTCAAAGCGTTCGGATTAGCTTTTAAAGTTTCGACAAGAAGGTGGAAAACGAAAGGAAGTTTTACCGAAGAAGATTTGAAAAATGTTTTCTCGATAAGATACTTTGCTATAGAAGAACCAACTAAAGAGATTTTAAAAGGAGTGGTATTCAGACTTAAATCGCTTCACTCTCTCAAAAAACTTTACATGCAAGTTGGA
>JAWCDI010000125.1:0-3503 GCA_044343505.1 Candidatus Aenigmatarchaeota archaeon
AAAATTGCTTAATTTACCAAGGGAAAATTATGAAAATGCAACTTTTATTCAAATAGGTAAAAAATTTAAAAATTGGCCACCAGGGGTAGCATTGACACAAATATTGCAAGAACCAATTTATAGAATAGCAATAGCTAATAAAAACGAAAAAGAAATAAATGAAATTTTTCAGAATCTTTCCGTTGGTTTTAAATTTTTACCATATGGTGGTCAAAATGATTATTTTGTAAAAGATATTAAGATATTAGGGATTAAGAACATAAGTGAATCCAATATTATAGAAAATTATGCACCTAAAGATTGGGTTGAAAAAATTGAAATAAGAGAAGAAGATTCATTTTTAACCATTTTACCAGTAATGCATAAAATTTCAAATGAACCATTTTATTTTGCTTATAAAACTAACATATATCTTAAAAATCCAATTTTAGTTGTAGATAATATAGCTCTTTATGAATTATCTCGATTTTACTATTCAACTTGATAAAGATAAATTTGATGATATTGAAAAAAAATTAAGTCATTCTGATAAGACTCTTAAAAAGCATATAGAAGAGATAATCGCAATAGGTGAAAAAATTTTATGTTATTATGGTTTTGGTAAAGACTATTTTGAAGTATTGCAATATTTAGCATTAACTCATGATCTTGGAAAATTATCAAAAGATTGGTCACTAAAGAATGTAAAGAACCCTTCTCATTCTGATATTTCAGTAAAATTAATACTCGAAAAAAAATTCTTTTTTCCATTTATCGAACCATGGCAAATTGTGCTTTTATTTTTTGTTTTTAAACATCATTCAATTTTAAAAAGAGAATCTTTTGAGATACCAAAAATTGAATATGATCTTAACCTTTTGTTGAAGAAAAAACTTAACGCTTTATCGTGGAAGGAAAAAATTAATCTTGTAGATACTTTTGGGATATTTAAAATTGCTGATTTTATTTCTTCTCAATCGAAAAACAGAAAAGATGACGATAACTTAATTAACAACTTGCTAAAACCTATAAAATTGAGCGAAGAGAAAATAAAAAATGTCTTTGTTGATATTGACGAAAATAAATGGCAAAAACAGCGAGTTCTAACAAAACTAAAAGGAACAGCCATATTACAAGCTCCAACTGGTTGGGGAAAAACTACAGTTTCATCTTTATTTGCAGTTAACAAATCATTTAAAAAAATTTTTTATCTCCTTCCTACAATTACTGCAATACGTGATTTTAAAGTCAAACTAAATAAAATATTTGGACAAGAAAATGTGGAAACGTATTTTTATTTCTACGACGTGGAGAAACAATTAAATAATCTGTATGATTTTAAAGAAATGTTTTATGCTCGAAATTTTTTAAAGCGTGTGATTATCACCACCGTTGATCAATTTCTTTTAACATTTCTTCAGGTAGGTAAATATTTTCTTAAACGATTTAATTTTAGAGATAGTTTAATAATTTTAGACGAAATTCATCTTCTTTCGCCTCTAATGCTTAATTTGTTCATTAATTTTTTTAAGAAATTTCAAAAACATTATCAGATGCAATTATTAATTATGTCAGCTACGTTGCCTAAAGGAATGAAGGATTATTTGAAAGAAAAATTGAAGATAAAAAAAACTAATTGTTTAAGTTTTGTTGAGGAACTAAAAAAGAAAAAACGAATAGAATTTATTTATAGCAAGCATGACATTGAAGAGTCGCTTGAAGATGTTATTAGGATTTACAAACAAAATAAAAAAGTGTTGGTTATTGTTAACACTGTTGAAAAAGCAATCAGAATAGGAAGAAAATTAAAAGAAGAGTTTGGTATTAGAGATACAATTGTTTTTCATTCAAGATTTATTTATAAACATCGTTTTAAAAAAGAAAAAGAAATTCTTGAGGAGAAAAGAAAATTACCCCATATATTAGTGAGTACCCAAATTTCAGAGGTGTCACTTGATATTTCTTATGATTATTTATTTACAGAATTAGCTCCTTTTGGTTCGCTAATTCAGCGTTTTGGGAGGGTAAATAGATACGGCAGTTTTGTTAATGAAGTAAATGCGCAAATATTTTATCCTAAAGAAGTTGAGGAAAAACAAAACTATGTTTATGAAAAGGAAGAATTAAAAATTTCAGAAGAAATTATTGAATCTTTAAAAAGAAAGGGGATAAAAAACGAAATAGAAATTTATGAGAAAATTGATGAAATTTTAACAAAAGAAAAATTAGAACAAATGATTAAAGAATTTAGCCAAAAGATTTCAATTGAAGCATGGGAAGAAATTTTGTCTTATTTTTATTCTTTTTCGATAGAAGAAGAAAATTTAAGAAAAATTTTAGAATATAAAGAAAATTTTACAACATTAGTTCTTCTTTCACCTAATATGATCGAGAACGAGGTTTTAAAAAAGGAGGTTGAAGATCTCTTAAACTTAGAAAATAAAATGTTTAAAAATTTTGAACAAAGACAACAATTTTTTACTAAAATTAAAAGTTATAGTATCCCGGTTCCTTATTGGTTGGCGAAGTCTTCTAAAACAGAAAAAGCGTTTCCTATTTTAGAAAAAGAAGGCTATAGTTATAATTATAACTATGGCCTATATGAATTAGAAGTCAAAGATTTTATTTTTTAATCTTATGGGAAAGTGGGAAACAAAATTTAAAGAATTTTTTAAAAAAGAGTCGAATAAAAATTATGCGTATCCTATATTTTCTTCGTTTATTTTTGGTCAAATTAAACATGGCGAAATAAGGAGAATTTTAAATGAACCTGAATCCTATAAGCAAAATTTTTTTCAAATTTTTGAAGATCTTGCAAAGAAAAAAGAATATTCAGCATCTATTTTTCCTACATTAATTGCTCCTAAAGAAGCCTCAAATTTTTTTCTTGGAGGAGAGAAAAAACCAGATAGAGAAGAAATTTTTCGATTTTTATATTTAATTTCCACTGGAATTTATCATTCTAATATAGTAATAAATTTAATTACTAAAGAGGAAGATAAATGGGAAGACTTTTTATCACAATTGAAATCTGAGGCGAGTTTGATAATACTAAATGAGAATCGGCAATTAAAAGGAATTAATCTTAATATTTTAAAAGAAAAACTTGGAATTAATATTCCATTAATTCTCCTGGTGAGAAATATTTTTCTATTTACTTTAATTAATTTTTTTGTTGTTTGGTGGTTAGAAGAAAAAAATAAAATACAAATAGATTCATTAGAAGAAATAGGTAAAGAACTTATCAAAATAGGAATAAGTGATGATGCGGTTTTGGTTCTTTTTGAAAAACCTAGAGGCGAAAAAACAAAAGTATTTTTTTATCCGAGATTAAGTAGATTTATCCAAAAATGGTATTCAGAGTATCTCCTAACAGCTAAAGAGGAGAATAACTATTTACCAAAATTTTTATTTAGTTTAGTTGATTTTGATGATGAGCGGAGCATAAAGTATCTAGATAAATTTTTATATTTTTTATTTCGTGGAAATGTGAATGGTGAAATTTTAGAGAAATTATTAACTCT
>JAWCDI010000126.1:0-3478 GCA_044343505.1 Candidatus Aenigmatarchaeota archaeon
TATTTTTCATATTAACCCCTCACTTCTTGCTTTTGAATAAATTATTATCCCACTCAATATAAACAAAAAAAGCATGAAATAAGGCATATGGCTTAAGATGTAATAAGTTTTTGGGAAGTAATTTGTTGTAGTAGTATTTAACGTCGTGTTCATTAGCATTGTTTCACTTGTGTTTGGAATAACAACAGATACTGCCAGTCCAGCAAGCATTATAAAAAAATAAAGCACAATAAAAACCGGATGGCTAAAAAAAAGAAAAGATGTTATTATAATTCCAATTGCTATTAAGAAAAATAAAGAAAGCCCAACAAAATCACTCATGTTTGAAATAGTATCTACCCCTTTATTAAGAGCTTCCTTTGATGTTTCATCAAGAGAAGGAGCCATTTTTTCTTTCATTAAATTTGCAATATGAATTGTAATAACAATACCTGCTATTATTGCAAAAAAGAGCATTACCATTATTATCACATCAAAGCTCCCTTTTTTTGTTTGCCTTATCATTTTAGCATTTTAAATTACAAAATTTATTAAATATATCACAAAATTAAACATAATTAAAACGCTCTCTAACATTATTAATTCCCTATTTTCTTTTAATCCTTTGATGGTCTTTTTTAATGTTTGGATCCCTCTTACAATTTGATTCCTTTCTGCAGTTAATTTTTCAGCTATCTTGCTTGTAAGATAAGGATAAGTAACCATTCTTATATCAACATTTTTTATTTCAGCTATTTTTTTCCTTTCTCTATCCAAAAAATTCTTAAATTCTTCGCTTACTCTTATTAGATAGCTTCGCCTTCTCATTTTAAACCTATTTTTTCCCACAAACTTTTTGGTTTAGTTTGTTCAGGCCGTCCTGTTGTAATTAACTCTCTTGTTTGAATTGCAGTCCTTATTAGCCTTATTGTTAAAGCCTCATTGCCTCTTGCAAGAGTGATGTAAACCATATTTGCACAAAAATTAACCACTTTGCCAATATCTGCCACTTCCATGCCATATTTTTTATAATTTATTGCCAAAAATCTCGCAAACTCTTTCGCAAAATCAACCGTGATTTTTCTTATAGTGTTATCGTCAAGATTACTATAAACGGTGTTCGGATTAATTATGCTTCTAATCCTTAACATAATTTCTGCTATTCCCTCACTACTAATTTTTTTTGCATATTTTGATGGTTTCCATGTTCCTGTTATAGGATCATAGCGTTTTCCCTCAAGTGTTTGTTCAATATATTCGCAAATTTTTTCCGGATTTAATTGCTCAAGGAATTGATCTGGTTGCCCTTCGATAGGCATCGGCGAATATCTCTCAAGAGGAGTTTCTGCCTCTGGCTTTGTTGCTTCGCTTTCAAATCTATATCGTGCGAGTTCATCAACGAAATTTGGCATTTTTATCTTCTCTTTTTTCTTGATTTAATTAAAATTGGCCTAATTGTAAATCCAAGTTCAGTAGTTTTTGGTATAGAAGGAGCTTTTATTCCAAGTGTAATTGCAGAAAGTGAAGGTTGATATTTATAGCCTCTCCCTCTTGCAAAAAAGCTATGCATTCCTCCTCTAAATTCAAAACCAATTTTTGGTAGAGAAGGCAATGGAATAATTGGCATAGGCAAAGATGGCATATATGGCATGTGTGGCGCAAATGTTACTTGTGGCTTTAACAAAGGCTGTGTTAATTGTTTAAAATCAAATCTAGACGCGAATTTTTCTTTTCCTAATTCTCTAGTTATAGTTCTATATAGCCCTCTAAATGCCCCACTTCTTAATCTTCCGATTTGCGTTTGTGAGAAAATTATGCCTTGCCTTTCAGCTTGCCTTTGTGTAAGCTTAAAACTTGGTATTTGATACTGCAATTGACGTGATAATTGTTTAGAAATTTTAACTGATTTTAAAGTAGGCATTGTAATTGTTTTTGTTATTTCTTTACTGATTGATGCTGGCGGGGCTAATTTTGTTGTAAAAATTAAGCCTTGCCTTCCCGCCGGAATTTCGAATTTTGGCGTTGGAATTACTTTTTGCAATTGCGTTTGCCTTGCGAGTTGTGTAGTTAATTTAAATGGTTTAGATACTGATGGCACAAAAGTTATTTTTTCAGTTTCAGGCTTAACTTTTGGCATAAGGAAAGATAACTTTCTACTTATAGTTCTCTCTCTTATTTCAGCTTGTGCAAATGTTCTAATTGGCGTTTTTGCTTTTATAGAAAATTCTCTAGATTTGAATTCAATACCTAATCTTTTTAACTCCTTACTTACTCCTCCTCCCCTAATCCCTTTTTCAAATTCTGATGTTGTGAAATATAATTCTTTTTCAGATGGATATCTCAAAACTCTTTTTTCGCCAAGTTCAGTAAAGAAAGCTTGCTTGCCTTTGCTGACAGAAATAACTTTCCCAAAAAGTTCTTGTGGTTTAATCATAGTTTCTTTTGCAAGAGCCCATCCCCCTTTAAAAGGTTCATACTGCCTTAAAGTTGCTTCACCGAATATAAAATATCCTTTAGCCTTTGTTCCAGCTATTTCTGTTCCTAAAACTTTGCCTGTCGATTTTTCTAAAAAAGCTAATGCCTGTTTTCCTGCTCCTTCAGGCTTTACTGCTCCAGCAAAAGGATATTCAAAAAACCTTAATTCTTGCATTGGCTTTTTCGTAAATAAAAGTGGCACTTCATAAGATACTTGCTGTATAGTATATCCTTTGCCAATCACTCCTCTTTTGCCAACCTCTTGCATGACATTTAAGCTATATTCCCTTGTTATCTCTGTTGATGCAATTTTTTTACTCATTTCCCTTGCACCAATGCCGTAGCCCACCGCAAAACCAGCGCCAGCGCCGATTAAACTTGCGACGTTAACTGCGAGCTCTTTATAAGCAAGCCCTTTATCAAGTTGTTTTGTTGCGCTAAATTCCTTCGCCAAGTCTTTTACTGCTAATGCTGTAACGCCAGCCCCAAGCGTAAGCCCTCCAGCTGTAGCTAATTCTGATTTAGTTAATAAAGCCATCCCTCCAGCAGTTCTTACAATCCCCTCAGGCACAATTTTAGAAATTGCTGTTGCTCCAGCACCTACCGCTGCTCCTATACCCACGCTTAAACCTACTTGCCAAGGAATGTCAAGCGCCTTTCCCTTAATTACCTCACTTTTCATTTCTCTTTGAAAATCTTTCAAAATCTCACTTGTTTTTCTTTCTATATCTGCAGATGCAAGAGTTTGATATTTTGAGGCATAAGCAGCAGCTATACTTTCACTAACATTTTTATAATTTTGTTCTATTTCTTTCAATGCAGGATGTTGAGATAGCAAACTTTCAGCTTCTTTAACATACATCTTCTGAAGTTCTGCTTCGGAATATTTGCCTGTCTGTGCCAAAGCTTGATATTTTGGCTCAATTTGTGGCCTTATCTCTTTTTCGTAAATTGATTGTGCGGTTTTTTCATATTCTCTTTGAGCTCGCATTTGCTGTTGTAATAGAGCTCCAGTAACTGCTCT
>JAWCDI010000127.1:0-3471 GCA_044343505.1 Candidatus Aenigmatarchaeota archaeon
AACATACTTGAAAAGCTCTTCACAATCTTTTTCATAACTTTTTATTTGCCTGTAAGCATCTTCCCAAGAAACAGAAGGATCTGTTGGGTCTTTACACTCAATTAAAGCTAAAGGTATACCGTTAACAAAAAGAACTATATCAGCTCTTATTGATCCTCTTCCCTTAAATTTCACTTGGTTTGAAACTATGAATTCATTGTTTTGAAATTTTTCATAATCTATTAGCTTTATGTATTTTAACTCCTTGGTTTTTTCCAATTTTATTGGCACACCTTCTTTCAAAAAATTCAAGATTTTTTTGGCAGTTTCTGAGCCAGGAATTTTTGTTTTAAGTTCGTTAATAACTTTAGTTATGTCAGTTTCTGTTAGCTTAACATCTTGGTTAATTCTTTCAATTGCTTCAATCAAATTTTTAACTAGTAAAGGTTCTTCATAGCTTTCTCTGTTCAATTCTTCTGATTTCTTATAAATCCAACCTTTTTCTTGAAGTTTTTGGATTATGTAATCTTCTACTAATAATTTTTCTCTTGACTTGTTCATCTTTACACACCATTTTTGATAAAAGTTTAGTGATATAATTTTCTCCGAACCCGGTAATATAGTACTTTCTAGTTTCTTCTGAATATACTACAAAACTCTCCTCACCAGCTTCTAATTCTTTCAAAGATTCCGTTATGGTAGATTGTGAGTAAAACTTTCCTAAAACCTTTCCTATTTCTTTTCGAGACAAACCTTCTGGTGAATCTAATAATAGAAGAAGTATTTCATTCTTACATCCAATTCTTTTAGTTACGAATTTCTCCCCGCCATGCTTTTCAATAAATGGTATTTTTCTACTTACAAGACTATTTATTATTTCGATTATTTTTTTCTCTTCAGAGGTATGATATAATCTTATGAATTCTGCTAAAATCCAACTACACGCGGTGACAGCTAAAGTTGAATCTATATATCCTGAAGGTATTGGTTTTACATGTACTGCATCTTTTTTACTTCGTAAAGTATAAATTGCTTGACACACACGTGGTATTATTATTCGTAATGATTCTGGCATTTTATCATTAGGTGTTTGTTGTAAAAGATTTATTTCTTCCTGTAGATTATTAACTTCTGAAATGATTTTTCCTTCTCTTAAAAAATGCAAGACTCGGAAAGTATTTTCCGAAAATTTACCAGAATTTAATAAAACATATTTCCAATTCCCCTTAACATATTCATTTAACATCATACTGTAACTTTCAATCAACTCTTCAACTAATTCTTTTGGAATTTTTGACGCCAATTCATTGATAGTTTCTTTCATTTTTATCTCCCAATTCTTCAACATACCTCTTACCACTTTCTGTCACATACCAATATTTCTTCTTTTGTTCTTTAGAAGGATATTCGTCTATAAATCCTTTTTTAATGTTCAATTGAATCTTATCCGAAATATTTTTAGGTAACTTTCTTCTAGCTCTTTTATAACCTTTTTTCACATCTTCCGTAGAAAAACGTTCCTTTTTTTCGTATACTTGTAAATAATAACCAATGCATAAAGTTATGTCTGTATCTTTTTTAGGTTTCTTTTCTTTAAGAAACTCGCTTAGGGTTTTTGTTCGTGTTTTTTCTTCTTCCTTACGTGGGGATGAAATTGTAGTATCTTTGATTTTTCTTTCTAGTTCTTCAACTTTTTCTTCCAGTTTTTTTATTCTTATTTCATGCTCTTCTATTTCCCAAACCAAACTTTTTTCATTCATTTCCCTCGCCGCCTAAAAGTTCTTTTGCCTTAGTAAGATATATGTTAGGTAACCAGTAACCTTCTTTGTCCACTCTTATTACTCGATTATCTTTTAGCCTTTTTAAGATTGGTCTTAATGTATTGCCTTTCATTCCTAACAAGCTTTCCAATTCTCTTGGTTTGAGCTTCTCACTTTGGGAAAATCCTAATCTCGTCTTCGCTTTCGAATAGAGAAATCCTATTATAACCTTTTTTTCATTAGAAAGCTCGCTGAATTTCTCAGTGGGTATAAGATCTCCTGTTCCCTCCTCTATTCGGATGTATGGTTTAAGAATTTCTAAAAGAAGTTTTTCGTTTACTTCCCCCTCTTTAATTACAAGTTCTTTTAATATTGTTTCATTTTTCATGATACTCTCTTGTTTTTAAAATATTTAAAATTTTCGTTTCACATTTTAAACAACAAATTGTTTTACTCTTTTTCTTCCGGTTAATAACTCATTCATCAAGCTTTTCTTGATTCTTTCAAGCTTTTCTTTTCTTTTTCTTTCAAGTTCCAGTTTTTTATCAACAGTTGAAAGGATTTCAGCGATTTTTTGTTGCTCACAGAGTGGTGGAAGTGGAATGGGAAGGTTTTTAATGTAATTTTGTGTTATTCCTTTTATCGTAGTTCCTCTTCCAAAAGATTCGAGTAACTTAGAGATTTTTGGAGAAAGTAAGCACCAAACTGCAAAGAAAGGATCAAGTTTTGATTTGTTTATAACAATACCTACCAGATCTTGGTTAATTGCCACATCAATTAAATTTATTGCAGCTTTTCCGATACCTACTCTCGTAGCTATTATTAAATTACCTTTTGGCACAATATTAGAGGCAGAGTTTTCTAGACCTTCCTTAGTAATATATTGCTCAATTAACGTTTCATCGATGTAATGTTTAGATAAGTGAACACTTCTTATCCATGGAATATCCCCATTCCAATATTTGGGTTCTTTCGTAGAGGGGGTTCCTCCACTTACGAATTTCTCAGCAACTTCTCCGATCCTAATGACCTTCCACTCCTTCGGAATCCTTCCGATCTCACTATCCTTAAACTCCTTATGTCCTATTCCTTTTGTTAAAAGCTTTTGCATCAATCCTTTTTTCAATCTTTCAGTTTTTGCTATGATTTCATCAACTTTTTGAATTGCTTCATCTACTGTTGAGAGAATTTGAGCTATGGCTTTTTGTTCTGGTAATGGAGGTAGAGGGATTTTTAAAGAACTTAATAGAGGTAGATTTATATTTTTCACTGTACTGCCTTGAGCCTTCTGTACTTGTTTCCAATAAATTGATGATTGGAAGAAATAATGGACAAACTTGGCATCTATGTTTGGTTTTAATTTTACTTTAATTAAATAAGAACCGAAAATTATGTTATTAAAATCTCTTTCTATAAGAACGGAAATACCTACAGTCCCTGCTCTAGCTACAATTATGTCCCCTTTTTTCAATAAGTATTTCTCTATTTCTTTTCTTTTTTCTGTGATTTCGCAAAAAGGCAAAGTATTCCAGTTTACAGAATAATTTTTAATGTCAGTCGTTCTTAGCAGTCTTAAACCAGTATCATTCTCCACAGCTTTAGCAGTTATTCCATAAAAAAGATCATCGGTTATATTTTTGTCTCCTAATTTTACAACTTCCCAATCTTCTGGAATTTCATCAACCCAACTTTGCTTTTTTCTTTTCATGAATATTCACTTTTTTTCTATCTC
>JAWCDI010000013.1:0-13168 GCA_044343505.1 Candidatus Aenigmatarchaeota archaeon
AAGTTTCACCTAGTGTTGATGAAGTTAGGTTTTTCCTTTCAGAAGAAACTAAGATGGATTTGAACAAATATTTGAAAAATTTCAAACTTCAAGACTTGCCTGTAATAAACGTAACCAATTCAACTTGTGTTGATTACGATGTTGATGAAACTTCGGTACTTTCAGGAAAGAATGATGAAGAATTCAAAGTTGGTTGTTATGGTAGTAAGATAAACATAAGTCTTGATGAAAATTTGGTGAGTTCATCGAATGAGGTTTACGAAGGAATAGAACAAAACAGGTTTTGGTACATGTACAGGATATTCAGGGAATGGGCTCCAGTCGCTACGCAAATATTAGTCGGCGGTACGTGTAGTTGTTTATCGAAAATTTGCTCTTGTGGTAATTCTGATTATTCTGGTGGCTGTATGCCATGTGCTTCTACTTGCCCTGGATTTCAAAACTGTTTGGAAAATGTGGTTGAAAATGCTAGGAAAGTTCTACAAAATTCTTTTGATGAATATGTTAGATGCAACGCAAGGTTGATAGGTTGTTACCATGAGCTTGAACCTTGCACCGGAGTTTTTGAATGCATCGATTGGGAAAACGCACCAGCTTGCAATAATTGCTTAAGAGAAAATGCTGGTGAGCTGTGTTCTAAGCGCATTATCATGGAAAGACCAACTGTACAAGCTAAGCCCACTTTCTCAACAAGTTTTTCCAAAAACAAGCTAAGCTCAATTTATTTCTCCGATTCATGTTCATCTAAAAAATGTAAACTTTGGTATGAAACTAAGGGCTCTATGGAAGCTGTATTTTCATGTACGGATGAAAAATACTTACTCTCTGTTTCAGGGGACAGACATTTGATGTTCAGCGTTCATGCAATGGCAAAACTGAGGGCGATAAGATGTTATTATGAAAGACCTTGTGTCGAATCTGATGGCGATTGCGTATGTCCTCCTGGTTCTTGGTGTACTGAATGTGAATGATCATCTTTCTAGTATGAAAGTTTTTTTATGTAAAGGTATTTCTCTTACATGTTGGATGAGCATTTCTCTCTTATCACCAACACCAACAATTCCATCCTCTTCCAACATCTTCTTAACCCTTTCAAGCTTCCTGGATTTTTCAGCGTAAACTGTTAGCAATTTTTCTCCTTTTAAGACTTTATCGTTAAGTTTTTTGTAAAGTATCAAACCAGCTCCTTTATCTTTAGGTGCACCAGCAGCTCTTGCTAATTCATTTATCAAAGCATTGTTCAACCATAAAACAATTCCACTTTTTTCTGAGATCAAATCGAACTTATGTGAACCGACTTCTATTTCTTCAGGTCTTACTTTTTCATTTCCGCCTTGGGCAGCTATTATCTCCCTCATCTTCTTCTCAGCTTTGCCCGATTTCAAGATCTGGACAGCTAAATCGTAGCCATTTTTCTTCCCAACCATTTCAAGAAGAATTCCTGCGATGTGGGCGGCTTTATCTATGAGATCTTGAACTTTCCTTCCCATCAAAACTTCAAGAGCTTCTTTTGCTTCGAGTGAAGGCCCAACGGCATAACCCAAAGGTTGCTCACCATCTGTTATAGCACACTGTGTTTTAATACCGAGCCTCTCACCAAGTTCGATGAACTCTTTTGCTAACAAATTCGCATCACCTATAGTTTTAACTTTAGCTCCTCTTCCAGTTGGTATGTCTACTACCAAGAACTTAGCACCCACAGCTTTTTTCTTGGCCATTATCGAAGGTAAGAGTAAAGGATCTATTGTTAAAGGATATTCAGCTTGGATGAAAATATCGTCTGCTGGAGCCAGATGTAAAGCACCACCCCAAGCTATGCATCCATTGGTTTTTTCAACAACTTTTTCCATTTCTTCTGTTGTTAGGCTTACGTTCATGAGACATTCGGCTCTATCCGCGGTTCCCGCTGCTCCGGTTATCGCTCTAGAAGAAGTTTTTGGTATGGCTAAGCCCGCAGCAGCTACTATCGGCACGACTAGAAGAGTTGTTTTATCTCCGGGAATACCTCCGATGCTATGTTTATCAACTATCACCTTCTTTTTCAAATTAAGTTTCTTACCAGTTTCAACCATCGCTAAAGATAAATACGCAGCCTCATCCAAATCCAAGCCTTTAGTCTCCAGAGCTACTACGAAAGAAGCTATTTCACCTTCGCTTAAATTTCCCTCAACAACATCTTTAACTATTTCAAGAATTTCTTCATAGTTTAATTTTTTGCCTTTTAGCTTGTTCTTTATGTGTTGTAGGGATGAGGGAAACTTTGCGACATCAACTTCCACTTCAGTTCGTTCTTTCAAACCTAGAATTTTAGCAACGTTTTCCGTTACGCCTATTTCATTTTCTTTCACTATTTCCGTTGTAACGTTTGTTATCGCAGTTAACTTTTTATCCCCAAATTTAACTACAACCCTCGAAAGCCCTCTTATTCCAAGATCTTCTGCATCTTCCTTGTTGATTATCACTATAGGTTTTCCACCAGTCTCCAATTTTAAAAACTTAACTTTCAGTTTCATTTCATCACACATTTTCCGTTTTCACATACACAATATAAATTTGGTTTCGGAGATGGAATTTTTGGACATATCACATGTTTAGGACATTCTTGCTCGACGAAAACTTTCTTATTCACACATTCCCATTTCGCCCCAGCTTCTTCTGTACAGCAATTAGTTATCTTCCATTCACACTCATTATCTAAAATACAAAAGTTCTTAGTCAATTTACTGAAAAATATGATTAAGAAAGCTGCTCCAAAAAATAGGATTAAAGTTAAAATTTGTCTCATTTCCATTCCTCCAAAGCAATCTTCAGTTCTTCATGAGTTTTGGCATACTCTTCCAAACTAACTCCATCGACCACAGCTTCAACAGCTTGTCTCATCGCTATAGCCCCACTCCTCGTACCGAGTCTATGCCCGTGGATTCCACCACCAGCTTGTATCACAACATCTTTTCCAAAAATTTCGAATATCTTTGGGATATCAACAGGAGAAATACCACCGGATGCAACTGGCATCACGACTTTAAATTTCCACATCTTCTCTTTCAAAACTTTACAATTTTCCACAACTTCTTCCTTTCCTTCGAACATTTTACCGAAAGCTGCACCTACATGAAACTGATCTATGCCAATCATCCTAACAAGTTTTGCCAAAACTTTCATGGAAATTCCGTGTTTTGGATTTTTCGTTATCGCAGCATGACCAGCCCTGTGTCCATGTATAACCAAATCGTAATCTTTATTCCTCAAAGTTTGTAAAGCAGACCATCCAACCATGATAACATCAACCATAATATATTCATTTCCCATTTCTTCAACAAGTTTTGATCTTTTCACCATTTCTTCTGTTTCTGCGGTGACGTTTATCATATAAACTTTCTTTTCTCCTGTTTCTCTTTCAGCCTTCTCTTTCATCTTTAAAGTTTTTTCCAATCTATTTTCAAATTTATTGAATTTTTGTCCACTCAAGTTTTCATCATCTTTAACTATATCACAACCACCGACCCAAGCTTCGTAAGCAACTTTTGCATGTTCTTCAGTTTTAAGACCAATTTTAGGCTTGATGATAGTGCCTATCAACGGCCTATCTTTCACTTTAAATATTTTCCTTATCCCATCGATTCCATACTTAGGGCCTTTAAAACTTCTCAGAATTTTCTCAGGGAAATTCACGTCCAAAAGCCTCAAATTTTTCAAATGTTTCATACCGAAAATATTTCCGGCTATACTGCTCAAGATGTTCGGCAAATTGCCGGGCTCGAAAAGTTCAACAGGATAAGCAACTTTCACGAAATTTCCATTGATTTGAAAAACTTTGGCTGAAAGTTTTTTGATGTGAGGTTTTGTCGCGATTTCAGTCCAAGTTCCAGTACTACTCTCAGCAGCCAGAGCACCAGCAGCTTTTTTCAACTTTACTCCTCTAACCGCCTCAACCCAGAATTCACATACCAAATCATCTTTATCCGGCAAATATTCCAAATCAAGGTAGTCTTCGTATCTCATCTTATCATCTTAATTATTTTTTCTGGTTTGAAAATTCCTATATCTGTTATAACAGCCGTTACGCAATCCCAGGGAACTAGATCGAAAGCAGGGTTCCTAACTTTAACCCCCTTTATCTTCTTAGGTAGAACTTCATCAGCCGGTCTTTCTTCAAGTACGAATTTTTTCCTAGAATCGAACTTGAAATGGCTACCTACAACGTAAAAAGGCTTACCATGTCTCTTAGCTTCTTCAGCTATCAACCAACTCCCAACTTTATTCACAAAACCTTCTTTTCTTATAGCATCACTCCCAACTATAACCAAATCAGCATGATTAATCAAATGACCAACTGCTATGTCTTCTGCGATTGTAACAGGAATTTTCATCTTAGCCAACTCTCTAGCCGTTTTTATACCTTGCTTTAAAGGTCTCGTTATAGTGGCTAAGACAGAAATTTTCTTACCGCGCTTGAAAGCTTCTTTTATGACCGCTAAAGCTTCACCGGAATGGCAATGGGTTAATATTTTTTGCCCATCTTCTACGACTTTTTGACCTATTTCAGCTATCTTTTGAGTAGCTTCTTGCAATTCCTTTATCAATCTATCTATAGTTTGTATCTTCTTCTCTTTTTTCACGATTTCCAAACAATTGTGAAGTACTACAGCAGTTGGCCTCGCTCTTTCTAGTATCATCGCCGCGACTTCGAACTTTAAGCCAAAACCATACTTTTTACAAAATCTTCTCAAGTAGTTCAAAGAATAAATAGCTATTTCTTTTGCACCCTGAACTTTAACGGACTTTATCCTTTCAGCAACCAAAGCAGGACTTTCCATATTTATTCAAATTATCTTCCAAAATTAAAAATGTGAATCTGGAAAAAAAGAGGAAAGAGATGATAGAGTTTTTGGAGAAGTGTGGCTACGTAAAGTATCCTGCAGTGAAAAGAGCGATGTTGAAAGTTAAGAGAGAAGATTTCGTTTTACCTGAATGTAGAGAAATCGCTTATTCCAACACACCTTTGCCGATTCCAGGAGGTGTAACTATATCAGCGGAACACATGCATGCAATCTTCCTTTCAGCCTTGAATCTTAAAGCTGGTGATAAAGTGCTTGAAATAGGTGCAGGTTCAGGCATCTTGTTAGCTTACATGAAAGAAATTGTGGGAGAAAAAGGAGAGGTTTATGGTGTTGAGATAATTCCAGAAACTTATGAGTTTGCTAAGCAGAACTTGAAAAAAACTGGATATTGGAATAAAGTCAAACTTTTTTTAAGAGACGGTTCTAAAGGATTGCCGGAATTTGCACCTTTCGATAAAATAGTTTCCAGTGCTGCTCCTAGGGAAAGAATACCGAAAGCTTGGATAGATCAACTCAAGCCTGGAGGTATATTAATCACACCCCTTGGACCACCTTATGAACAAGATCTGATTTACCTGGAAAAAAAGAAAGGAGGAGGGATGATGAAGAAGAATCTTGGACCAGTGATTTTCACCGAGCTTGTAGAGAAATGATTTTGAAAAGAGTTCATAAGCGTAGCGATCTTTTTATTTCTTCCGTCCATTTCTTAACATCTTCTTCTCTTTTTGGAATAGGATTTTTCATGTAATTTCCCATGTTTGGTATTATATTTCTTATCCCACCACTTGGATCTTCCACATCCCCAAACTTTCTGAAAATTACGTGATAATGAAGGTGAGGAACAGTTTGTCCTGCTAATTCACCTTGATTTAAACCGAAGTTATAATCTTTTAACCCAGTTTTTCTCTCGATGAGTTCAACCAAATAAACTTTCAATTTATGTAATTCTAGAACTTCACATTCTTTCAATTCCTTTTCCCTGGTAACATGTCGATTAGGAATTATTAGTAAATGGTAATCACTCACCGGCCAAAGTGAAAATAGAGCAGAAGCATGTTTTCCCCTGTACAAAATCCTTTCTTCTGGCAAATTACAAAACGGACAACTCATCGAATTTAATTGAAAAAGGAAATATTTAAAAGAGAGTGTGGGGTCGAGGGGATTTGAACCCCCACATACAGGTTTCTTCATCTCCATCAGAGCTCCATCGACTGGAGCCTGCTGTCCTACCTGGTTAGACGACGACCCCTAATTTTTATAATTTTTCATGTTTTATTAAATTATTGAAATTTAAAAGTTGGGATAATGAACGGGTTAACACTTCCAAATCATCTAGGAATAATATTAGACGGAAATAGGAGATGGGCGATAGCCCATGGGCTGAAACCTTGGGAAGGTCATAGATATGGGGCGAAGAAATTCGAGGAATTCTTGAAATGGTGTGCAGAGCTTGGGATACCACAAGTTTCTGCTTATGTTTTATCTACAGAGAATCTTGACAGACCAAAGAAAGAGTTGGATGAACTTTTCAGATTGCTTCATCGCTACCTAGAGAAATGGAGTAAGGATGAGAGCTTATTCGAAAAATATGAAATAAAAGTGAGGTTTATAGGTGATTTGAGTAGATTACCTCCAAGGCTTGTTAAGTTGATGGGTATAATAATGAGGAAAACAGCCAAATATCAGAAAAAGATTTTGAACGTGATGATAGCTTATGGAAGTAAATTCGAGTTGACCCATGCCATGAAGAAAATTTTAGAAAAGGCGATTAAAGTTGGTAGAATAGAAATTACGGAAAAAGATATAGAAGCTAACCTCCTAGTTCCTGTTCCGATAGATTGTTTAATCCGTACTGGAGGGGAGAAAAGACTTTCAAATTTTCTTTTATGGCAAGCGGCTTACGCTGAGCTGATATTCATCGATAAATTTTGGCCAGATTTCTCAAAAGAGGATTTAATTCGGTGCATCGAAGAATTTAACAGAAGGCAGAGAAGATTTGGTAGGTAATTCTGGAATGAAGGATTTTGATGTTGTGATAATTGGTGGAGGTCCTGCTGGTTGTAGGACTGGTGAAAAAATTGCTAAGAAGGGATACGAAGTTTTAATCTTGGAAGAACATCCAAAAATAGGAGAGCCTGTTCAGTGCACGGGTTTGGTTAGTAAAAAGATAGGAAAGATTCCAAAAAAGTTGATATCGAATAGGATTAAGAGAGCTAGATTCTTTTGTGGAAAAGAGTATTTCGAAGTTGAATCGAAAGAAGATATGTTAGTTATCGATAGGAAAGGCTACGATGCTTGGTTAGCTGAAAGGGCTGAAGATGCTGGATGTAAAATAATGACATCTTCAAGATTTCTCGATTTTAAGAATAGCTTTGTTATCACGAACAAAAGCAAGTTTAAAACCAAGCTTCTGATAGGGGCAGATGGTCCGAACTCAAGCGTAGCCAAAGTAAATGGGATAAAACTTCCAGAGAAGATATTATTAGCTTTACAAGTCAAGGTTGAGTCAAGTTTTGATGAGAATACAGTGGAGCTCCATTTTGGAAAAGGAATAGCTCCCGGTTCTTTTGCTTGGGTTGTTCCTGAAGATGAGAAAACAGCAAGAGTTGGTTTGATGTGTAAGAAAGATCCGAACGAATATTTGGAAAAATTCCTTAATTTGAGGTTTGGGGAAGTTGAGTATTATGAAAAAGTTGGAGATATCGTGAGGTATGGTTTGATAAAAGAGTCCGTTAGCGATAAAGTGCTTCTAGTCGGTGATGCTGCATCTCAAGTAAAACCTTTTTCAGCCGGAGGCCTAGTTTACAACAAAATTTGTGCTGAAATAGCGAGTAAGGCTGTGATCAAGGCTTTGAAAGAAGAAAATTTCTCTAAAAGTTTTTTGATCGAAAATTACGACAAAATATGGAAAAAGGAGTTGAGTTTATCTATAAGGGAAGGGATGTTGATGAAAACAATTTTTGAGAAAATTTCTGATTTCCCCCTAACTTTTAAGTTGATAAGGGAATTGAAACTGGAAAATTTAGCTAGATTTTTAGATGTAGATTTTTTATTGAAATAATCCATTGCAAGGCGAATAAGAGCCTCGTGAGGGATTCGAACCCTCAACCCTCCGCTTACAAGGTTCACCAGAGCTAAGCTCTTCGGATGCTCTACCGTTGAGCTAACGAGGCTTTCTAAAAATATAATTCCCTCAACTAAATTTAAAAATGATATGAGGGAAAAATTTTGTCCAAAATGTGGGAAAAAAACGGAAAAATTTTTTGAGAATTTGTGTGAAGAATGTTTTTTGTCCAAAATTTCTTTTTCAAAAATTTTTCCTGAAAAAATAATTATAAAACAATGTGGAGGATGTGGTAAATTCTTTATCGAAAAACTTTCTTCTACTTCACTGGAAGGCTTGATAGATTCTTTCCTGCAAAGATTCCTTAAAAAAGAAGGAATAATTTCGATTAAATATTCATTGGAAGAAAACAGGATTGATCTTCGGATAATTTCAAGAACAGAAGGATTGAAAAAAGAGGAGGAGAAAAAAATCGATCTCAAGTTCAAAAAAATCGTTTGTCAATATTGCTGGATGAAATCTTCCGGTTATTTCCAAGCAGTAATTCAAGTTAGAGCTCCTATTGATTTGTTGGAAGAAGTGGAAGAAGATGTGGAAAAACAAATTAAAACTTTGAAAGAATTCGATGATTTAGCTTTCATATCAAAAATGGAGAGGAGGAAGAATGGATTTGATTTCTTCCTCGGATCAAAAAATTCAGCAAATCGAATAGCGAGGTACTTAAAAGAAAAATACGGTGGAAAAATGAAGATAACGAGGAAGTTTGTGGGTTATTCAAAAGGAAAGAAAATTTATAGGGACACGATACTAATTTCTATTCCTTGAAGTAAGAAATAATTAGGTTGGAAAAATGGGAAAGAAACAAGAACCAACTCAAGAAGAAATGGAAATAGCGAGGATAAGGATACCTAAGGAAGGAGAAATTTTGGGTGCTGTTGAGATGATGTTGGGTGGAGATAAATTAAAAGTTATTTGTGATGATGGTAACGTTAGGATTTGTAGGATTCCCGGGAAATTGAGGAAGAAAGTTTGGGTTGGTGCTGGTGATTTGGTCTTAGTTCAACCTTGGAAAGTTCAAAGTGGTGAAAGGGGGGATATAATATTCAAGTACACACCAACCCAAGCTAATTGGCTTAAGAGAAACGGTTTCGTGAAAAACCTTCCAGTAGAGTGAAATGTTGGGTTTTGTTAGAATTCCTGAAGAAAGGTTGAAGATTTTTGAAAAGAGGGGGTACTTGAAGAAGTTGGAAGAATTGGTGAATTGTAAGATAAAAGTTGATGAAGAAATTTCCATAGAATGTGAAGACCCTTTGTTGCTCTTAAGGGTTAAAGAAGTGGTGAAAGCTTTTGGCAGAGGCTTTAGTTTCGACGATGCTTTGAACCTTTTAGACGAAGAATATTTCCTGGAAACTGTGAACATAAAGGATTTTTCTGGAAAATCTAAGAGCAGGTTTTTCCAGATAAAGGGAAGGGTTATAGGGAGTGAAGGAAAAGCAAAAAAATTAATAGAAAAATATACAAATGTTAAAATTGCGATTTATGGAAAAACTGTGTCGATAATAGGAAAGTGGGACGATGTTCAGAGAGCAAAGCAAGCAGTTGAAAGTTTGTTGATGGGAAGAAAGCATGGTACAGTTTTTAGGAATTTGACCGAGGTTTGAAAATGGTTGAAGAGAGTATAGCTGAAAAGATGGCAAGGGATATGAAAGAAGTTTCGGTAGCGGAATTTTTCGAGAAGAATAGGCACTTGCTCGGTTATGAAAATCCAACAAAAGCTTTGTTGACTGTAGTAAAAGAAGCAGTTGATAACAGCTTGGATGCTTGTGGTGAAGCTGGGATCCTACCAGAGATAAAAGTTGTGGTTAAACCTTTGAACACTGACAGGTTTAAGATTTTGGTTGAAGACAATGGCCCGGGTGTTGTGGAGTCAAAAGTTCCTTATGCTTTCGGTAAATTCCTCTACGGATCCAAATTCCACAAACTTAAACAATCTAGAGGGATCCAGGGCCTTGGGATTCACGGAGCAGTACTTTACTCTCAACTAACGACAGGTAAACCAACTAAGATAACAACTAGCACTGGAAAAGAGATTCATACTTTCGAACTGATGATAGACGTGGTTAAAAACGAACCTATAGTACTTTCTCACAAAGTGGAAAAAAATCCGAAGAAATGGCATGGTGTTATAATAGAGATGGAAGTTGAAGGGAAATACGTTGAAAGAGCTCAATCTATCCCAGAGTACTTGAAACAAACTGCAATAGCGAACCCTTACGCAAGGATAATATTCGAAGGACCAAACGGCAAAATGGAATTCGAAAGGGCTGTTGAAGAAATTCCAAAACAACCCAAAGAGATAAAACCACATCCTTACGGTGTGGAACTAGGTTTGTTGAGGAGGATGTTATCAACCACAAAAACAAGGAATTTAATACAATTCTTGACTACCGAATTTTCAAGGGTGGGAAGGAAATCGGCGGAACAAATTTGCAAGCTTGCCAAGCTCGGATTTGATAAAAAACCACAAGATTTAACTCATGAAGAATCGGAAAGATTACACAAAGCTATGCAATTGGTTAAACTCATGGCTCCCCCAACGGATTGTCTCTCTCCTTTAGGTGAAAAGCTGATAACAGAAGGATTGAAGAAAGAAACTGGTGCTGATCATGTCGTAGCTGTTACAAGACAACCAAGCGTTTACCGAGGAAATCCGTTTTTAGTTGAAGTTGGTTTAGCTTACGGAGGAAAAATTCCTCCAGATCAAGCCCAACTCTTGAGATTCGCCAACAAAGTTCCATTACTTTACCATCAATCTGACTGTGCTTTGACTGAAGCAACCTCAGAAACAGATTTCAGAAGGTATGGGTTGCCACAATCTCAAGGTCAGCTCCCTTCCGCTCCTTTAGTGATATTGATCCATTTCGCTTCAGTTTGGGTACCTTTCACTTCTGAAGGTAAGCAAGCCATAGCTAAATACCCGGAAATAATAAAAGAAGTTAAGTTAGCTTTACAAGATGCTGGAAGGAAGTTAGCTTCTTACATAAGGGAACAAAGAAGGTTGAAAGAAAGACAGATGAGGAGACAAATATTTGAAAGGTATGTACCGGAAGTTGCGAAAGCTCTTGCTAAATTAACTAACAAAGATCAAAAGATTATATTGAAGAAATTGGAAGATATGATGAAGAAGAAAGTGGATCTGTTACAAGATTTGGAAAATATTGAAGGGGAACAAAGTTTAAGAAAGGGGGAAAATGAAGGAAGCGAAGAAAAAGCTTGAAGATCTGGGAGAAAAAGTTTTGAGAGATATAGAGAAGATGGAAAACCCTAGCATAGACGTTCCAATTCGCTCACTATCAAATATAATTTACGATAAGAAGACTGGTATGTTACTCCTTGGAAATAAAACCGCTAAAAGGTACTTGTTCCATGTCGGACATTCAAAAAAATTCATGCAAACGATGCTGGTTGCAGCTTTTTGTAAAGAATTGATAGAACAAAACCTCCACACGAGCTTGAGAGATTTGTTTTATGCTTTGAAGAGGACTTTACCAAATTCCAATGAAAATACTTTCAACGAACAAAATGAAAGCGATCCTATCGTGGTAGATCTTGAAGTTATGTTGAACATTTTAAGAGAGCAATTGCATCTAAACGCTGATGTGAGAGGTAGAATCGTTGGAGATGTTGTTATAAGGGATAGGGGAGATACTATAGACTGGTCAAAACTTGGTTCTGGAGGTTGGGCCATACCTAGCAACGTTGAAGATCTGGAATTCAAGAAGGTGAAAGCGAATTTCATCCTTGTAATAGAGAAGAACGCAGCTTTTGAAAGATTGCATGAAGATAAATTCTGGAAAAAGCATGAATGTATTCTAGTTACAACTCAAGGTCAAGCTGCAAGGGGTACGAGGAGGTTGATACAAAGACTAGCTACGGAATTCGATTTACCAGTTTACGTTTTTTCAGATGCAGATAGCTATGGTTGGTACATCTACTCTGTTATAAAATATGGATCAATGAGCTTGGCCCATGTTTCGGATAGATTGGGAACACCTAACGCGAAATTCCTCGGTTTGACGATAAGCGATATAGATAAATTCGGCCTGAAAGATTTCACGATAAAAGCGGAAGAAGTTGATATAAAAAGGGCTAAAGAGATGTTGAATTATGAATGGTTTAAGCATCCAGCTTGGCAAAAAGAGTTGAAGATGATGATAGAGAGGAAGATAAAAGCTGAGTTGGAAGCTTTATCAGGAAAGGGGTTGAAATTCATAACTGAAAACTATTTACCAGAGAAAATAGAGAAGGAAGATTTCTTACCTTAAAATTTTAAAAGTTGCTTTCACTTTACCTATTTAATGGAAGTATGAAGAATTTTGCTTTGATACCCGCTTACAACGAAGAAGAAAATATAGAAGAGGTTGTTAAGAGGATAAAGAAATGTGGATTGGTACCGATAGTGATAGATGATTGTTCAAAAGATAGAACTTTTGAGCTCGCGAAAAAAGCAGGGGCTTTAGTTTTGAGGCATGAAGTTAACAAGGGAAAGGGAGAAGCTATAAAGACTGGAATAAGCTTCTTGTTGAAAAGGTATGTTGTGGATAATGTTGTCGTGATAGATGCTGACTTGCAGTATTCGCCTGAAGAATCTTTGAAACTGATAAAACCTTTGGAAGAAGGTAAAGCTGATTTTGTGATGGGAAAAAGGGATTGGTCGAAAGTACCTTTCATGCACAGATTTGGAAATTTTTTATGGAGATTTTTTTTCAACTTCTTCTTTGAACAAAGACTTTCAGACACGAATTGTGGCTTCGTCGCTTTTTCAAGGAAAGCTATGGAAAAATTGAAAGATCAAGTGCATGGTGGCTACATATTGGAAGATGAAATGTTGATAGCTATGGTGAAGAATAGATTGAAAATAACTCAAGTTCCCGTTGAAGTTACTTATAAAAAAACTTCAAGTTTTTTAAGAGGTGTGAGGATGGTTTTAGGGATTTTAATTTTCGTTGTTAGAGAAGGTTTGAAGTACAAGATTTCAAAGTTAATCGATAAATTAAAAAAATGAGAAATAATTAGAAGGGACGGTAGCTCAACCCGGGAGAGCAACCTTCGGCTCTAGATCGCCTGAAGAGCGATGTGTTGTGGGTTCAAATCCCACCCGTCCCATTTTTATTCTTCACGAGTAATTTAATTTCATGAAGCTGACTATAGTTCAACTCGGTAAAATAAATGAAAACGTGCTTACTGCTGTAACGAACGAACT
>JAWCDI010000128.1:0-3457 GCA_044343505.1 Candidatus Aenigmatarchaeota archaeon
TACTTGGTTTCTGAAAAAATGGCAAGCGTGAATGAAAAGATAAATGAGTTTAACTTGAAATTCCAGGAATTGGAGAATAAAATAGCTTCGATACATGCTCAAATAAATGAAGTAATAAAACTTAGGGCAGAGGGGCAAGAAAGTATAATAAGCAAAATAGATAGCTTTAAGGAAAGCATAAGCGAAATTGAATCTAGGCTTGGAAGTTTGGAAAAGGCTTTTAAGGAAACTTTGCCTGCTTTAATAGAATCTGTAAGGGCTTTGAGCGATTTGGTTCAAAGACTTAAAAGAGAAGCTTGATTTAGCAGATTTTAATTTTTTGAATTTGTTTTTTGTAAAATTTTACTAAAATTAATAGTAAGTTGGAGATAGAAGCTCAGCAATCCAACCTATTAGAAAAGCATAGATAATTGCAGCAATTATTCCTATTATAATTCCTTTTTTCCCACTCACTTTAAATGCACATATAGCAAAAAGGGAGAATCCACCGACAAGATTGCCGATGGATGATAAATTAAATAAAGTTAAAGCAACAAAGGAAATTATAAATGACAGTAAATAATGAATTATTGAAGATCCGAATATTCTAAGTTTTTCCATTATAACTGAAAAAGCAAGGCCGAGTAGGACGAAGGGGATTATGAAATGAGTTATTAAATAGGGCATCTCAAAAAATTTTGATTCAACATCAAGAATTTCATTTAAAAATTCATTCATATTATATATTTATTTTTTAAAGAAACAAATTTATAATATGGTTGATTTTGTAACTATTGTGAGTGGTCTTTTGATAGGTTTTCTTATTTTTATTATAATCCTTGGATTTATTGGCGCTGTTCCAGTAATAATAGGAGAAGAAGAGTGTAACATGCCATCTCATGTTTGTAATCTTGGAAGATTAGTTGGTTTTCCAGAACCATGGCTAAGATATGAAAGATTTCTATGGTATGGAATTATACCAATTGCTGGAATGACATTAATCATTTATGGTTTTATATCTAGGCTCGGTATTTTTGGGCATGGAAGAACTAAACTCAATGCGGCTCTCTCTTTTATCATAGCATTTTCAACAATCCCAATGGGAGCTTTCACAATAATAGTAGCAGTGATGTTTGGAATTCTTGGTGTATATGCTACAGGCATTTTTATCGGACTTTTTATATTTGGTATGATATTATATGCTGTATCAGTTGCAAGAGGGTGGAGGGGCGATATAAGTGGAGAGGCAAGTATTTTCGAGAGAGAAATTTTCGAAAGGGAAATAGAGGCTAAAAGAAAAGAATATGATGCTCTCAGAGCAGTTTATGAAGCGCGTTTAAAAAGATTTAAAGAATTAGAAAAAAAAGAAGGTATCCCACTAGGAGAAAAAGAAGAACTTGCAAGAGAAGTTGCTAACCTTGGAAAGAGAGTAGATGCTTTAAGGAAAATAATAGAGGAGCGTGTAAAAGAATTAAAAGAGGTTGAAAAACTAAAGAAGAAAGTGAAAAAATAGTTTTGTGAATAAATTTAAACTTTAAAATTTAAATAAAAATTATGGAAGCGAAAGACATTGGAATAGTAGTCGGTGTAGTATTACTAATCGTAATCGCATTATTAGGTTTTTCGGGAGTTCTTGCAGGTATTAACATAGCTGAAATAACAAGCGGGCCAAGTTGCAATATGCCACCGATAGTATGTCAAATAGGAACAACAATAGGAATTCCAAGTAACTGGTTAACTTACGAGAAATTCATATGGTATGCACTTTTACCAATAACTGGTATATGGCTTATAATTTACGGATTTCTAAGTGAAATCAAGATTTTCTCAGATACAAGAATAAATGCAGTTTTATCATTAGTAATAGCATTTTCAACGATTCCTATGGGTGTGTTCGTAATAATAGTAGCAGTAATGTTTGGACTAATGGGAATGTATGCTACGTTAGCATTTTTCACATTGTTCATACTTGGTGTATTCTACCTCAGTGGAGCAAAAATTCGAGGATGGAAAAGAGCATGGAGAACCTATGATATAGCAATAGAAAGAACAGAAAAAGAGATAGGTCATTTACAGAAAGAAAGACTGAAAAATCAAAAAGAAATCGAGAAAATAGAAAAGGAAATGAAAGAGGGTAAGATATCAAAAGAAGAAGGAACAAGATTGATTGAGGAATTAAATAGAAAGATAACTGAAATAGATAAAAGAATAGTTGGTTTACAGGAAGAAATAAAAATGTTTAAAGAAAGAAAGAAGGAAGCTAAAAAAGAACTAGAATATATATGATTTAAATGTTTCAATTTTTAATCGAGATAGCAGGAATTTTTACAATAATCATAGTTTTAATTTTCTTTGGTTTGTTGACTTATCTTATTCTCAAGTATGCTTTAAAGAAAGCGAAAGAGTGGGAAATAACTTTTGAAGAAAAGGAAGTTAAATATAAAGGTTTTTCGAAGAAAAGAGCAAAAAGATTAAAATAAAAAACTAATTACTTATTAATGATATTTGAAATTTTTTACTTAAGTGAAACACAATCTCTTCTACAAGTCTTTTGCACTTTTATTCTTATAGTGACAGTTTTTTGGGGTATTTTATCGGTCATGGGCTTTTTTAGTAAAAGAACCAATTTAATTATTTCTATTGGAGTTGCTGTTCTACTATCTACATCCAACTTATTTTTAGTAATTCAGAGATATTTACTACTAAGTAATTTAATAGCTGTAATATCATTTTTTCTGCTTTTTATAGTAGGAATAATGGTATTTTCTGCTAGAAGAGGAGCAGAAATTTCTTTTAAAACTCTAGAGGGATTATACAAGAAAAGGGAAAAATTAATTAAAGAAAGGGAAAAAATTTATAACAAATTTATAAAAGCAAAAAAAGATACAGATAAAAAAGCTCTCTTTAATCAACTTGTCGATATAGACGAAAAAATCAAGTTAGTTGATATGGAAATTTTACATAAAAAGGGTAGAGAGCTAATTTAAGTTTAAAAATCCAAATTTAAATTAATGCCAAGCTTGTTTGATCCTTTAGTAAAATGGATGATTGAACAAGGCTTTTATTCTTTTTTATTCCCATGGATAATAACTTCTGCAGTTTTTTATGGTTTGCTAAGAAAATCAAAAATTTTCGGCGAATCCCCTGCTTTAAATGGTATAGTTTCAATCTCAATCGCATTCTTAATAATAGGCTTTCCATTTCTTTCTAGGTTCAACTTAATTTTGCCCATGTCAACATTTTTCACTCAAGCAACAGTTTTCCTTCTAATTCTAGTAATTGGTTTCATGTTTGCAAGTCTTTTCTATCCAGACCTTCCAAAATTCCTTCTTGAAAAATTCACGAGGAGAACAACCCTAGGAATTTTAATTGTTCTAGGAATTACACTTTTCATAACTTCAGGATTAGTAGGAGTTTTTACTTATGGTATAGGAAAGCCTGCTGAACCAGGAGCCCCTTCCCTGCCAACAGATGTTAT
>JAWCDI010000129.1:0-3451 GCA_044343505.1 Candidatus Aenigmatarchaeota archaeon
AACTTAGGTTTAACGTGGGAATGGGATGAAAGAAGGAGAAAAGCCTTAGGCTATCAAAAGTCTGGACTAGAAGCGCTTTTTAGTAAAGAAGAGGAAGGAAAGGAAATAGATCTTTGAGGCAATTATAAAGGGTAAAAATTAAATATTATTCAAAATCTTTTCTAAATCTTTATTCCATAAGGGGTTTTCTTCTGTTAAAATAAAGTTAAGAGGACTTTCCCATCCATCTTTGGTGGTTAAATCTTCAAAAATAGTTATAACATATACATTGTAACCCAAACATAGATGGCTATTAAAAGGCGAGACATTTACATACTTATAATACTCGTTCTTGCCAATTTTACCTCCTTGAGAATGTACATGCCCAAAGAGTACATAATTGTTACTGGTTGATAACGTGTCTCTAATTGCTTCTAATTTTTGAAGTATTTCTTTTTTTCCTTGATGTTTAGGTTTAGGTTCTATAATTAGTGTAGTCTCGTCAAAAAAAGAGGTTTTATCCAATTTACCGAAAGGTGGGAAATGTGAAATAAAAATTATTACTCTTGCATTTTTTATGTCATCACAGATAAGCAGTTCTTCTACGCTAACTTTTTCTATGTTAATGATTTCCACTTTTGAATTGATGTTAACAAAATTATCTACTAAATAAAAATTTGGAAATTCTTTAGTTAAAATTTCTAAATTTTTGATATTAATACCTTCATCGTGATTTCCTTCAATTAAAAATATCCAATCAAAGGCTTCGCTTAAGTATTTCATATATTTGAAAAATTCTTTATTCAATGTTTCACACAAATCGCCGAGAATAAAAAGAATGTTGGTTCCGCTGTTATCAACTATTTTTGGTAGTAGTTGAAAGGATTTCTTTAGGATGTTGTTTGTTTTTTTACTCCCCCAGTGAATGTCTGAAAGTACATAAAATTTTAATGGGTAGGAACAGTTTAATTTAATTTCAGTCACTTTCAGTCACCTTCAAAGTATTTTTTAAGTTTTTTATAGCATTTGATAACCAACTCCTTTTCAAAATCCCAACCAATTATGTAAATTTCACAACCTCTTGTTCTTGCAATTAAATTCTTAAGTTTACTGTAAGAAGTTCGAGGATATCTGAAAAGGATAAAAATAGAGAATGAATCCAAATTAACTCCTTCTTTTATTACACCACTAGCTAAAAGGATGTTGCTATCATCATCAATTATTTCATAATCTCTTATACGTACGTTAATCTTTTCTCCTGTGAGCTCTTCCAGCATTTTCTTTACAACAAATATATCTCCGACATATTCTGAATATATCAATATCTTTTTACCTTTGTTTGAATTAATTATTTCTGTCAGTGCTTTAATATGATTTATCAAAAAATCTTTACCAAATAAAGGAGTCTGAAAAATAGATCGTTGAGAAGAGACACAATTTACAACAAAATAATTTAATACAAATCCGATGGTTTTATGCCTTTTGACATATAAAAGAAATTTTTTTAGCTCTTCTTCCTTTAAAATTTTGCGTAGTTCATAAAGGTCTTCGTGGCATATTTTAATTATATTACTTAGCAGTTTTCCTATCATATCTCCTCTACAATTCTTCAAAAGTTTTTTAATTAGTCCCAAAAGATTTTTTCTCTTTCTTTTTAATGTAAAATATATTTTCCTGTAGGCACTACTACTTTTTAAGAATATTGGTTCGTTTACTTTATAATTATAAAAATTGATTTCTGTGCGAATTATAAGAGGGTTAAAAATAGGTTTTTTGCAAACTATCCTTTCAAGTGTTTTTGTATAACTTCCGTAAGATGTTGGCAAAAGAAAAACTAAGTTTTCAGACTTATAAACTACATTTTCTAAAAAATTATTTTTTCTTAAAGTTCGTCTTAAAATGTGTTTTTGGAATGCAGAGTTTTTACATACCTCTTCAGATTCGTCAACTATGGTAATCTCATAACTATTGTGAGAGAACTTTCTTGCAGAAACTGTTTTTAATTCAACTTTTTTTAACCACGGAAGATAACACTTTACATATTTTTTCCATTGTTGTTTAAGCCCTTTAGAGTTGCCAGTAATTATCAATATAGAGATTCCAGAAATTTGACCTGTATGGTAAAGATAGCTTAAAAATATTATGCTTGCTATTGTTTTTCCTATTCCTTCCCTACCTACTAATATACTTGAGAATAGGCTACCCTTATCCTTATTTAAGTGGTAGTAAATAATCCAAACCATTGCCAAAGAAATATCAAGGGAGAATTGTAAAATTCTTGTTTCCTTATCATTGGAATTATTTAAAATATCTTGCAAATAATAAGAGTTGTAGTCAATAAGACTTTGAATCAAAGCCTTAATGTAATTTTCGTCTTCTAGTTCTTTTATAACTTCATTCTCGTGCTTTTTCAGTCTTTTAGAATAAACATTAAACGATTTATCAAAATCTTCTAACAAACTTTCTACCTTTTCCGATGCTACATTGAAGTGCAATCTTTCTTCTAACATACTTATGGAAATTTTGATTAATTTTTTAAGTCTTTCTTTAAACTCTTTCATCAGCATCACCAAAACTAGCGCTTTCTCTTAATTCTTTTTGAATTGTTTGATAACTCATTGCCATGTTTTCTATAGTTTCTTCTAACTCATTGATTATTGTGGATTTGATTTCATCAATATTCCTGATAGTTGAATTTTTAACTCTTTCTAGTTTCTGAGAGAGATCTTCCAGTAACTTTCTGGCTTTTTCTAATCCCTTAAGAAATTTTTGGCTTAAAAGTATCTCCCTTATTTTCTTGGAAATATCCAATTCCTTCTTAACTTTTTCGTCTTTTTCTTTTTCCCACTCTCTGACTATGAAGTCTCTTAAGAGTTTATAGAAAATATCGGCTATCTTAAAATCAACTATGTAAATTTCCCCTTCTTTATAAACCACAGGTGAAAGCGAATCGTCTGGCATTGTTGTTGTTGCTATTATTGAAAGAATAGCATTTTTCTTGTTTTTATTATCCATTGCTTGGCGGATGTTTTCTCGTGTGTTGAATTTCTTAACTTTTTTCGACTCTATAGAAATCCTTGCTATTTCTGTACTTCCATTCTTAACTATTGCTAAGATGTCTTCTTCTCCTTTGGTAGAATTCTCGTTAGTGAAAAAATCTTCTGGGCTTGCTGCTTTTAACCTTTTCAAAAGAGAAATTTCTTGGATTTTTCCTTGAAGTAGCGGATTACCTACTAATCTGCTGAGAGAATCATTGATTGCGGAATAACTATGTTCTAACACATCTTTGAGGGCTTTGTAATTTTGAGAAATTTCATCTGTGGTTTTTTGTAATGGCTGGATAATTTCTTTTATTTTTTCTTTTGTACTTTCTTCTACTTTTTCAAGTATTGTTGGTAAAACTCTAGTGGTAATTTTTTCTAACTCATTTACGGATAGTTGATGCTGTTCTATCTTCTCCAGAATTATCTTG
>JAWCDI010000130.1:0-3442 GCA_044343505.1 Candidatus Aenigmatarchaeota archaeon
TGCATCCTTCACCAATCCACAAATCAACAGCTTTATCGGAAGCTTTACTGAAAAAGGTGAAAGTTAATGTGTTCTTATTCTCATCTATTACCCAAACCCCTTCAACATCAACCGAAAAAGTTTCCCTTCCTCCCATGCTTGCCACGTTCTTTATCTTTAAGGGAAGATCTTTCGTGAAAAGATTGTTAACTCTAGAGATTAAAGCCATGTCTTGTCTTTTTTGAATCAAGGGTAATCCCCAGAGGAGAGCTGTTGAAGTTAGACCAAGAGCTATTAAAACTATTATCACTGCTGAGATTATATCAGCTTGTGCTTTATTCATAAACTCACATTCTTTGAATCGGTTTTTTAACCGGTAAAACTGGGGGGACTGGTCTTGATAATTTTTTCTCTATTTCTTCAAGAATCGATATCATGATATCGTTGCTTTGTGCTATCTTCTTGCTCGATTCTATCAATTCGTTTATTTTCCCCGCTAAACTTCTCGTAACTTCATTTTCAGGTTGATAAACTTCTTCACTTGCTGCTACCCTTATGTAATTCAAAAATTCATTCAGTTTATTCGAAAGATCTTCAAGTTTTATCGTTAGCTTTGAGAGCTCCAAACGCAAAGCATCGTTAGATTTTGAGATCTCGTTAACTATTTGTTGGTTCATTCTCAAAACATCAACAACTTCTTTAAAAATTTCCTTCAAGTCAACTGCTGGAGAAATCGATTCCAACTTTTCAACCCTTTTCTCCAATTTCCTTAAGGGAGAAAGAGGAATTATCTCGTATTCTTCTTTTGGCTCTTTGGAAGACATAATATTAATTAAAAAAAGAGAAAATAAAAGCTTTTATCACTCTTCTGATTCTTCTGAAGATGGTGTGCTTGGAGTACTCTTCTCAAGCTTACCAGCAGCTATGACATCATCTATCCTCAGTATCATCTCTGCAGCTTCTGCAGCCGATTTTATAGCTTGTGTCTTAACTTTCAAAGGTTCGATTACTCCCATCTCTATAGCATCTTCGATTTTTCCAGTGTTCAAGTTTATCCCATAAGTTATCTTTCCATGCTCATGTGCTGCCCTCAATTCCACAAGCGTGTCTATCGGGTCTAAACCTGCATTTTCGGCTAAAGCTCTTGGTATAACTTCCATAGCGTCAGCGAAAGCCAGTATTGCAAGTTGCTCCCTACCTGAGAACTTTTCTGCAAACTTTCTCAACTTGTTAGCAACTTCTGCTTCGGGTGCACCTGCTCCAGCTACTATTTTACCAACTTCGAGCGCGGAAGCCACAGCACCAACAGCATCTTCTATGCTTCTGTCTATCTCATCGACAACATGCTCGGTGCTTCCCCTAACCAAGATAGTCACTGCCTTAGGATCTTTACATTCTCTGACAAAAGTCATAGCTTCTCCTGCAATCTTCTTTTCTTCAACTATTTTAGCAAAACCTAAATCTTCTGGGGTCAAATCATCAAGATTAGAAACTATTCTTCCCCCGGTTGCTTTAGCTAGTTTTTCCATGTCGGATTGTTTAACTCTCCTGCAAGCTAGAATTCCTTTCTTAGCCAAATAGTGTTGGGCTAAATCATCTATGCCTTTCTGACACAAAACCACGTTAGCACCAACTCTCACTATTTTATCAACCATGTTCTTTATCATCTTCTGCTCTTGTTCTATGAACGCTTGCATCTGTTCAGGGGAAGTTATCCTTATCTCGGCATCAGTTTCTGGTTCTTTTACTTCCAACGCTACATCTAGCAAAGCTATCTTAGCATTTTCCACTTTTTTTGGCATGGCTGGATGTACCACTTCTTTATCAATAACTATTCCTTTTATAAGCTCTGTTTCTTCTGCTGAACCACCATGCTTCTTAACTCTACTAACATCGTCCGTATCAACCTCGATCTTACCATCAACTTTTCTTGCCACTTCTTTCAAAGCTTGAACCACTATCTCAGCTAGCTTAGGGGAAGCCCTCTCAACAGACTTTCCGGACATTGAAGTTAATGCGATTTTCGTCAACGTTTCTGTATCTTCTATATCAACTGGTTTTGCCATATTTTCAAGAATCCTAAGAGCCTCATCTTTCGCCAGCTTGTATCCTTTTGTTATAACTGTTGGGTGAATATCTTGATCTAAAAGCTCTTCTGCCTTCTTTAAAAGCTCACCAGCAATAACAACTGAAGTTGTTGTACCGTCGCCCACTTCGTCGTTCTGTGTTTTTGCCACTTCGACCATCATCTTTGCTGCTGGATGTTCAACATCCATTTCTTCTAGTATCGTAACTCCATCGTTTGTTATCACTATATCCCCTATCGAATCCACTAACATTTTATCCATGCCTTTAGGCCCTAAAGTTGTCCTCACTGCATCTGCTACTGCCTTAGCTGCAGCTATATTGTTCTTCTGCGCATCCCTTCCTGTGGAACGTAGAGTTCCTTCTGGTAATATGAGTATTGGTTGTCCACCTAAACTCCCGAGCATAGCCTTTGCCTCGGCCATATTCAACACCAGGAGAAACTATTTTATAATTATTCGCAAGTATTTAAAACTTTTGTTTTTTAATTTATTTAAAAACAGAAAATTTTTAAATATATTGGGCCCGTAGCTTAGCCTGGTGGAGCATCCGCCTTATATGGTAATGCTCCGTTAGAAGAAAGCGGAGGGTCGAGAGTTCAAATCTCTCCGGGCCCACTTTTGAATTAAGTTTAGAAAAAATACGAATCTTAAAATACTAAGAAATTAAAATGAAAGAAAGAAACTTATTGATGAGTAAAAAATAATTAATAGAAAACATGGGAAACAAAACAACTTTTTGGCCTGATAAAGTTGCGATAGAATTGATAAAAAATTTCAAAGTTAAAAAACAAGTGGTAACAACGGGAACAAGTATTTCGGGTGATCCACACATAGGAAATGTGAACGATGTGGTAAAAGGACATGCTATTTTCCTAGCTTTGAAGAAGCTCAAAGTTGATTCAGAATTAATTTGGGTTTCTGATGATATGGATCCTTTAAGGTCGGTTCCGAAAGATATGCCAAAAGAACTTGAAAATTTCTTGGGAATGCCTGTATGTTACGTGCCTGATTTTTGGGGTTGTCATAAAAATTTTGCACAACACTTTGAAGAAAAATTCATCCAACAACTCGAGTCAATTTTCATCAAGCCAAAGATTATGAAAGGTGTTGAAATGTATGAAAAAGGGATGTACAACAAAGTGATCAAACTAGCCATGAAAAATAAAAAAGAGATTGTAAAGATTTTGAATAAATATAGAACTTCTCCTTTACCCGAAGATTGGTATCCTGTCGATGTAATCTGCGAAAAATGTGGGAAGATAACGAACACAAAAATATTGAGTTATGATGAAAAAAAAGTTGAAGTTGAATACGAGTGTTCGGAAAAATCCATTTTTTTGAAGAAAAAATACGAAGTGAAAGGATATGGATACAAA
>JAWCDI010000131.1:0-3436 GCA_044343505.1 Candidatus Aenigmatarchaeota archaeon
CACTGTAGAGGTATATGGGGAAGATGGGACGCCTCTCAACAAAGATGTGTAAAGTGTGAAGGAAAGAAACAAGGTTATCTGATAGCAGATAGCACAGGTAGAAAATGCTTTGATGTAAAAGATGGTGGAGATTGTGATAGCCATAAATGGACTATTTATAAGTGCGAAGGAAAAAACACACATAACTGTGATTATTATACAGGTAAAGGTGATGATAAGGGTTGTAGGAATGATCCTTGTTGTGTGTGGGTAGTAGAGGGGGGAGCACCGTACCCAGCCATATATTGTAAAAATAGAGATTGCAAAGATTTAAGTCCAGAGGCTTGTTCAAAATGTGAAGGTTGTTCGGTTGGTTGTGCTTTATTGGATTATAATTCTTGTGAATCTGCATGTGGTGCCGATGAAGTTTGCGACGAACAAAATCCAGGTTATGCTACTTGTGACGGAAACATTAAAAAAACGTGTAATGAAAATTGCGAAGCAGTTTCAACAGATTGTTCGCCTTATGCCTGTAGGGAAGAGGAAAAAGGAAAAGCTAATTGTTTAACTTCTTGTCAATATGACTCGGATTGTGCTTCAGGTTACTACTGTTGCAAAAAAACTGGTGAATGTAAACAAAATCGTGAAGATTGTCCTTGCGATGATAATAATCATTGTGTTTGGTCAGGTGGAAAATGGAGATGTGACACTACAACAAAAAAATGCGTGAATTGTACAGTTTGTAGTGGAGGTACAGAAAGAAACTGTAATAATGGTGGAGCTCAATGCGAGTTTGCATGTGGTGCTGATGAAGCCTGTGACGAAAAACCTCCTGGTTGGTCCCAAAATCCCTATTCATGTGATAACAATTGTAAATATCATGTAGATTGCTCTTACTTTACTGGAGCTTATCCTGATAGTACAGAAAATCCAGTAAAATGTTCTAAACCAGATTACTACAAGTATGAAAAATACTCTTCAGCTTACCAAGTAAGGGAATATAAAAATAAAAACTCTAGTGAGTGTGAATGTAATGTTGCTTACGATTCCTGGATAGAAGAAGTTTCTGTAAACAAAATTACTCAAGGAACAGCTCAAGTCTTTCAGAATTATGATATAATTGCAAATATTGTTATCAAAAACGTTGGTTCAAAGGAGCAAACAGATTGGTTTGTGGGAGTAGAATTTTGGAACGTTTCTGATTTTAACAATGCATGGGAAACTAGAGACGTAAAAGGAAGAGTAAATCTTTACTTTGATGCTAAAAATAATAGAGGAGGTTGTACAAACGAAAGAGGAAGTTGTCCAGAAGGTGCAACCTGTGAAGTTTTAACTTCTGAAATAGCTTTAAAACCACAGAAAAATATAACTGTTCGATGCAGACTTCCAGCTTCCTTCTATCCTATAACAACAGGAAATCAAAGAATAATGGTTTGGGCTCATACGAGAATTTCAAATTTTGATGCAGACAAAGATGGAAGGATAGACGAATGGTGGGATGATGCTCTAGCAAGAACACTCAATATAACCGGGCAGGAAGGTCCTGCACCCATAACTATTAATATTTCAGAGCCATTTTCTATAGGGAGGATAGAGTATCCTCCAACAGGAGTAATAGTCAATAGTTTAGTGACAGTAACTTGGCAACTCTGGGAAACCTTAGAAAGTCCGGAAAAGTGTGGTAGGGAACAATATAGGTGCCATACAAATCTTCATTGTTTTCCGCCAGGTATAGTTCCACCAGATGAAAATGATGTTAGAGGTTGGATAGACGAATGTGATCCTTATGTAGGAAGGCCGTCAACTCCTTGTGTTTCAAGTACTATGGAGGATCAAATAAAAGAAACCTACACAGGAAAAATATTTGTCGACAAGGCAGGAAACTGGACCTGCAGAATTCACCTAAGAAATAAAAACAGAGATGTCTTCTCCCCGATATTTAAGATAGAAGTTAAAGATATACCAAACGAACCTTATTGTGTTATAGAGCCTTCTAGCAAAACAGTTTATAGTGATAGAAAAGCAAACTTTACACTCAAGCTGAAAAATGGAAAAGATACTTCAATTACTTGGAGAAGCGTGATTACTTATAATAAACTACATAAGCAGTGTGCTGATTATCTTGAAGAAGAAGTAGTAACGGTTGACAACTTAGTTGAGCGAGGACTCTCAAGAGACGGAATAAGCTTAGAATGTTATTATCCAACTGTTCAAAAAGAAATTGAAACCTACTTTAAAGTTGCAATTCCGTACCAGATTGGTTCAGAACCAAAATCTACTGCTTGTTTTTCTTACGTTAAAGTTTTGCCACCATTGCCTTGTAACATTACTAGTTTTCAATTATTAGGAACTCTTTCAGGAACTCCTGCAGTAAGAAAGGGAGAAACGGTAAAAGCAATTATTCAAGGCGATAATTGCGAAGGTAAAACAGCTAAAATAAAGGATATTTCAACAGGCAATCTCATGTGTACTTGCACTTTTTCAGGCTCAATTTGTATAAACCAAACTTGTTTTGTTGCTCCTGAAAAGCTTGGTGTTTATACTTACGAAGTTTCAGCTAGTCCACCAAGCCTTAACGCTTCAATTTTTGTTTTTGCTTATGGTTTAAACATCCTTAACGAAAATTATGGTAGTTATTTAATCAGCTGGAAACTTTTACCTGAATGGCCAACTAAGGAAAAAGAATTTTTTCTTTTTCTTAATGCAAAAGATTCTTCCGGAAATCCTTTAACACCTTCTACCACTTCTTTCCTTTACACTTATCCAGGCTATACAACAACTCAATACTCTTTTTCCTATTTTCCAAATCTTTACCTTAATGTCGGAAAGTTCTGGGTGATAAATGAAAAATTACCAAAAAGCTATAGCATCCCATTTGACAATATACAAATTCCCGGAGTTAAAATTAGCGCAAGAGAAGTTGTCAGCAACAATCTTGTTGAAAGAATGGACGGACTGATAGTCCCTGGAGAAATTATTATAGATGTGAAGCAAACTGATTGGAACAAAGACCAAAAAAGATTAGCTTTATTGGTTTCCTCTAGCGATCAAAACGCAAACCTTAGTTATAGAGTATGGAAAGTTTCTGATCTGTCTTTATATAAACAAGGAGATTTCACAAAGTATGGCACAAATTTTCAGGCAGAAATTATTGGCTTAGATTTAGATCAATTTTTTGTTGAGATTTTGGCTAGCAGTAGATCAACAGGAGGAAAAGTTCTAGCTTTCGGTCTTGAAAAGCCAAACTTTTTACTTAACGTTACACCTTCAGCAATTTCTGGCGAATCCTACCCAAATAAAACTTTTAAAACAAACATAACTTTAAAAAATATCGGTAATTCCGATATAACTGATTTGCTTGTAGAAGCTTCAGATGAAATCAAACAATTTACTAGCATAAGTTTTAAGAGAGAACTGAAAGTTGGTGAAAGCCAAAATGTTTCTTTAACTTTTGAAA
>JAWCDI010000132.1:0-3432 GCA_044343505.1 Candidatus Aenigmatarchaeota archaeon
ACCTTCGATATATGGTTACGATGAATTAAAAGAAGCATTGGTATTACAACTCTTCGGTGGTGTTGAAAAAAAGGGAATTGGTTCTGAAAGAACGAGGGGTGATATTCACATTCTTCTGATAGGTGATCCTGGAGTCGCAAAAACAAAAATACTTCAAAGTATGGCAGAAATAGCCCCAAAAAGTATTTACGTAAGTGGTAAAAGTACTAGTGGAGTTGGTTTGACTGCAAGCGCTGAGAAAGACGAATTCGGAGGATGGACGTTAAAAGCAGGTGCTCTCGTTCTAGCAAGCGGAGGTTTAGCATCCATTGATGAATTCAATTTAATAGATAAAAGTGAACAAGCAGCACTTCACGAAATAATGGAAAGCCAGAGTGTATCGGTTGCAAAGGCAGGAATAGTAGCTAGATTTAAGGCTAGGACATCTATTTTAGCCGCCGCGAATCCAAAATTTGGAAGGTTTGACCCAAATTTACTTCCAGCCGAACAGTTTGACATAGAGCCGCCTCTTCTTTCTCGTTTTGATTTAATATTTCCAATAAAAGATGTTTTGGATGAAGAGAAAGATAGAAAGCTGGCTAAGCATATATTGGAACTGCATAAAAAAGCAGTAGAAGAAAAAATTAGGGAAGAAAGTAAAAAAAGTGAGGAAATTATTAGCATAGAATTTTTGAGAAAATATATTGCTTATGCTAGAAAAACTGTTAGACCAGTTTTGACACCAGAAGCCGCAAAAATTTTAGAAAATTTTTATGCTGATCTAAGAAGGAGCGGTGAAAAACAAAGGTCAGTACCAATTACTCCTAGACAGCTTGAGGGTTTAGTTAGGTTAAGTGAAGCTAGTGCAAGAGCTAGACTTTCAAATAGAGTAGAAGTTGAAGATGCGGAGAGAGCAATTAGACTTCAAAAGTATGTTCTTGAACAAATGGCATTCGACAGATCTACAGGTTATTTAGATATAGATATGTTACTTGTCGGGTATCCAAAATCAAAACAAGAAAAATACTTAGAAGTATTGAAAATAATTAAGGATCTTTCTTCTGATAAAGAAAAAGGAGTTCCTGTATCAGAAGTAGTAAAAGTAGCCGTAGAGCGACAAATGGAAGAAGAGACAGTAAGAAAAATTATAGAAGAATTACTAAGGAAAGGAGATATTTATGAACCAAAGCAAGGATATATTAAATACATACAAAGGTATGAGTAAATGAAAGTAGCTTTCGTTATAATTGGTATAATTGGAATAGTAATTTTTTGCATTTTTTTGTATTTTTCCTACACTATCGGAAAGGAAGAAGGAAATAAAATTGGTTATTCAATAGGATACCAGGAAGGGTACGAAGAAGGGAAAGGTCTTGGTCGAAAGGAAGGATACGAAAAGGGTTACAATTTGGGTTTCATTTTTGGTAATAAAACAGGATACGAACAGGGATACGAAGTAGGATATTCAGAAGGTGAAAAAGCTGGTTTTGAAAGTGGAAAAGAAGAAGGTTTTAAGGTTGGAAATAAAACAGGGTACAAGGTAGGATTTGATGAAGGTTACAAAAGCGGTTATACTTTAGGTTATTCGGCTGGTTTAAATGACTCTATACCGCACAAATATAAAATTCGAGACCCTACTTATTTCGAGGTAATGAATTTTATTTATGAAGACACAACGAATTTAAATAAATACATATTAGAAAATTATGAATATACATGTATGGATTATGCAATAGATGTTTGCAAAAACGCAAAGAACAAAAGTTTTGACTGCCATATAGTAGAATTAATTTTTAAAGAAAGTGAAGGTTCGCATGTAATAGTTGCTTTTAACACTATCGATAGAGGTATGATTTTTATAGAGCCGCAAAATGATAGAGAGGTAAAAGTAGGTATAGGTGTAAGATATTACAGAGACAATAACTTCAGAATGCCTAGCAATGTAATAGATGATACAATAATAAAAATCAAAATTACGCCATAAAATGCAAAATAAATGGAATGCAAAATAAATGATAATATGTCAAAAGATAATATGCCAAAAGGTAAAATGTCAAAAAAAGCAAAGGACGAAAAGATAGAAAAAGAAGAAAAAGAAAAAAAGTCCGGACCGGGTTTCATTTCAGCATCACAGAAAATTATTATTCTTTTTGTAATTTCACAACTCATAGCATTGTTCGTGGGCATATTTTTGATAGCAAATTTTTCATTCTTTCAAAATATTTCAATAACAGAAAAGCCTTCCGAGCCACTAGAAGCATTTAATATAATTTTTTATATTATCATTGGTGCAATAATTTTAATAATTGTCCTAAAATTTTCAATAATTCGCGATATTTTAATATTAATATTAGAATTTTTTGCATCGATTTTTTCATCTTTTATAGTCTTTTTTGTATTTTTAATTTATTTTGGTGTAAGTCATGCTGATTTAATTTCAATTTTTCTTTCAATTTCCTTATATGTTTTGAAATTTTATTCTTTGACAGCAAAAAATTTATTGGCAATTTTAGCTGCTGCAGGAGTGGGATCGATAATAGGATTTTCTTTAGATCCATTCCCAGTGATCGTTTTACTTTTCCTCGTTTCAATTTATGATATAATTGCTGTTTGGTTTACGAGGCATATGGTAGACTTTGCAAAATATTTCTCGAAGAAAAGGACAATATTTACTGTCTCATCCGTTGGAATGGGTGAAGTAGAAAAATTAATTGAGGGAAAGAAAAAACTAGTTAAAAAAGTAATAGCAATGGAACTCGGGAGCGGTGATATAGTTTTGCCTGCTTCTCTAGCAGTATCTTCAGTAAAATTTGGTGATATTATATTTCCAATTTTCGTTATAATAGGTGCAACGATAGGTCTTTATTTAGTAATTAAAAGAGCCGAAAGAGAAAGGAAAGTATATCCAGCAATGCCATCAATCGCTATTTTTTCAATATTTTCTTTACTTTTCATAATTTCAATTTATTATTTTTTAGGATGGCTATAATGAAGCTTCTCTAAGATAAGTTTTTTAAATTATAACAATTCTAATTCATGGAAGAATACGAAAATTACAGGAAATTGCTTGAAAATATTTACAGAAATTTGCCAGAGGAAAAAGTTTCGGGAGAAAGATTTGAAGTTCCAGTAGCAGAAGTAATAATTGTAGGAAATAGAACTATAATAAAAAATTTCAAAGAAATATGCGATAAGTTAAATCGTGATCCGAAGCATCTTTCGAAATATTTAACAAAAAATTTAGCAACTTCTGGAAATTTCGAAGGAGAAAGGTATATTTTAAATTCAAAAATAAATGAAAAAATGATCAATGATAGAATAAAAAAATACTGCGAAGATTTTGTCATTTGCAAACAATGTAAAAGACCAGATACAAAGCTCAAAGAATTGGAAAGAGGAACCTATTATCTCATTTGTGAAGCTTGTGGTGCAAGAAGTTCCGTTCCCAAAATA
>JAWCDI010000133.1:0-3401 GCA_044343505.1 Candidatus Aenigmatarchaeota archaeon
AAGGAAGAAGAAAATAAAGGAGTCTATTATAAGAAAAACTTATCAAAAAGTAAAAGGAGGAGCAGATGAGGTTACAGATTACTTTGGAGACAGAAAGGTTAAGACTAGAAGCACCACCTTATAGCACTCTCCAAGGGGCGATCTACAGCCGATTAAGTCCTCACCTTTTTAAACAAGTCCATGATATTGGCTTTCATCACCCCTACAAGCATAAAAAGGTCTTTAGACTTTTTTCTATTTCTCCAGTGTTTTCTTACGCCTGTGAACCAGAAATATCAACAGCAAACAAAGTAACTGCACTTAACTACAAAGGCAACATTCACTTCTACGTTTCTAGCATAATTAATAGCCTTATACTAGACCTAAAAGAAAATATAGAGAAACACGGAATAACTTTCGGTAATAAAACTTACAAAGCTCACTGTAAAATAATAGACCTTCCTCAAGAAATAGACAACTGCAAAGAGATTGTGGCGTTACTTAAAGTATACGACCTTCTGATTACTAAAAAAACAGAGAATGGTACAAAAGAAGATGTAGACTTTTTCAGTCCCGACTTTGAAGAAATAATTTACTCGTCCTTAAACGAAAAGTTCCAAACTGCTTTACATCACAGCCTAATCAAACCATTTGACTTAAACTTCAAGATCATTGAAAAAAAACTTTTAAAATCTTTCGTAACTAGACTCAGAAAAAATCAAGAAACTTACAAAATATACACATGTAACCTGATTATAGAAACAAACCCAGAGAGCCTAAATTTTGTATTTAATACGGGGCTAGGACGGAAAAACACACAATGCATGGGTTTTGTTGATATCCTAATGGCTTACACATCCCAAACTTAAAAAAACATTCCTCAGAGGAGGATCTAAAATGGACTTAAATGAAATTTATGTAACTCTTACAAAAAACAACATCTTAAGACACGACCAGGTAAACTTTGTAGATACTATAATAAATTCTTTTTCAAAGAGAAGTAGAGCCAAAAACACAACCATTATCGAAGCCTGGACTGGTTTTGGAAAAACTCGTTCTATATTATTAGCATCTATACTTTCACGCTATTTAAACGTAGCATCGTCAAATACAAGCAAAATAATTATAAGTTGCTTAACAAAAGAACAGCAAGCTAATTATTTGGCTGAATTAAAGAAAATCAAGAAAGATGTAGAGAACTTACTCAACGTAGAAATAAAAGTTTTAGGTTCTTATAGTTGTCTAATTGAAGACGAAGATTCAGAACTATTAGAAGATGAAAAACCTCTAGATGTAAAGGTAAAGATACTCTTCTTAAAAGGGAAAAGTAATTATGTCCTCAAAAAGAGACTTAAATCGCTTGTAGAAAAGGCTAATGAGGAAGAAGAAAGAGAGCTTTTACAAAAACTTGTTATGCTCTTAGATAGAGCCTTTGGGGACATAGAAGTTGCAAAGTTAATTGATAAAGAAGATATTTTAAGTCAGGTAAAGAAAAAGGAAAATATAAATTCTCTCCTTGCTTCTATTTATACTGACGTAAGGAAACTAAATGAGGATGAGTACATAGTAAAATTAAGGAAACTAGCAGCAAAAAGTGACATCATAATAACAAATCACTACCTCGTTCTTAGATATGCAAATTTACTTTACAGTAAACTCGTAAAAGATAAAGAAAATGGAAATGATTCAATAGATCTGTTACCAGATGCTGAAAAGGTAGACGCATCGGTTGATTACGTAAACTTACTAAAGCAAACAGACTTTGCATTTAAAGCAGAACCTACTAATTTAACAGTAAGTAAGACAAGAAACAATACAAATCCGATAATTGATTACAACGATTTTGTCATTTTTGACGAAGCTCATAATCTTATGCATGTATATATACATACGGCGTCAAGATCAAGGACTCTACGAAAAGGAATCATTCTTTATGATAATCTTCTTAGCTCAATCATGCATCATGTAGAAAAGAAAACTTCTTATTTAGATAATGAAGACTTTAAAAAAGACTTTGATTTTTTGGTGAAAAAGGTAAATGACCTAAAAGATTTAATAGACGTAATCAGAAAAAACAAAGAAGAAGTACTAAGTAAGAGCAGGGAGAAAATTGAATTAGAAAACCTTGCTCCCCTTATTTTTCTCGACGAAAAGGATTTAGAGCTTATTTATAATGCAGTAGAGCTTAATTTATTGTGTTTAGAGTCGTTAGAAACTGTAATTAACAGACTCATTTCACAGTCAAAAAAACTAGATGACAAAACTATTGACGACTTAGAGCTTCTCAAAAAAGAGCTAGAAGAGGACAGAAACTTTTTTATTAAAGCAAAAAAAGAGATAGAAAATATTCTTACGGACAAAAAAAGGACACTTATTGAAGACGAGACTAAAATTATTTTTTCCCGAACACTTCTCGACTTCTCGGACGAGCTGAATTATCCAAGTCTTCTTTTTGCTTGTGACATAAGAACTTTTGCTAAGAAAGTAAAGGAGTTTGTCCATATAGTATACACATCTGCAACCTTGAGCACTAACAACGAGCCAAAGATTATTGCAAAAATGGAAAAAGGAAAATTCAAGGAACACGACATAGAAGCATTATACAAGGAACTCCGGATCTATCCACTACAAAGTTTAGGTATAGACGCAGATTCAATAAGAAATATAAAAATATTTATCCCTCAGTTCGCAGAAAGAGCTATAGATACAATTTATTACACTGATACATATCTTATTCCAAGACCAGTCAAAAAAGAAGAATTTGATGAAATCTTAAAGACTCACTACTTAAAGTTAATTCTTCCCGAGATAAACTTAACTATAAGAGAAAATTTTCTGGAAAAAGATATCAGTAAGAATAGCATTTGTATAATACTTGGAAAGTCGTTCAAGGAGATGGAGTTTGTAAGAGAAAACCTAGAAGAGCCTGTTAAAAAATTTTTAGTAAATCGAGCAGACAAGAAAGAAAATTTCACTTTGACAATTGAAAGGTTAAAAAAGGCATCTTCAATTGGATTGTTTGTAAATAGATATGAAGGATTCAATCTACCTGAGCTTTCTTTGTTAATAATAACAAGGGTTCCGTTTATTAGTTACGAAAGCTTATACATATTACACAATGTATCAAACAAAGATACGCTTAATACATACAACTATTACGAAGCGGCGATAAAGATTAAGCAACTGATCGGAAGGCTTATGCGTTTTGCTTATAAAGATCAAGAAAAAAAGCTCTACATACTTGACAGTAGAATCCAAAAATTTAAAACCCTTTTAAGCTTATACGAAGAAAAGAAGATATGCAATCTAATTGCGAAAGCAATAACTGACACTAAAGAGCAGACTCAAAATTAAAAGAAGTAAAAGATTTAAGTTTAGAAATGAAAAACTACACAAAGGAGGTGTGAGTATGGAGTTAACAG
>JAWCDI010000134.1:0-3389 GCA_044343505.1 Candidatus Aenigmatarchaeota archaeon
GCAATAAACGGGACTGAAGACGATTCAGTTTACACTTACGAAAATGTAACTAATGCTACAGCATGGTCTACTTTAACTGGACAATCTGGAATAACCTACAACTTCTACAGGAACACTTCAACTTCAAGTGTATTCATCGGCTCAGGTAGTTTGACCTCAGAAATTACAAGGTTGGGAGCAAATACTTACTACTATGTTTACAACACAACGGGAAACGAAAATTACACCGCCGGCTCTATAACCAGAATTTTAACGATAACCAAAAAAGTTCCGATAAACTTACTTGAAGCTTCGCCTTCTTGGACAAACACTTATCCGACAGAAACAACTGTCACATGTTCTATCATTTCTTTGAATAATGAAGTCGTTGCCCAACTATACAGAAATTCCTCTTCCTTTAATCCTTTACCATCCAATTCAGAAACAATAACTCTTGGTGCTGGTTATCATGAATATGTTTGCAATAGCTCTGCAACAGAAAACTACACAGCTTCTAGCAATTCAAGTTTTATGATAATAAACAAGGGAAATCCCAGCCCTTACATGAACTTATACATCGATAATCAAACTTCCGACAAGACGATAATTTATCCGGATGTAGCAGAAGTTAGAGGAAATGTTTCTTCTATCCTGGGTGCATACGATTTAATCTTCAATTTGTACAGAAATGACTTCTTGATCGGCTCTGGAGATTCAACTCAACAAATAGTTGACTCAACAAGACTCGGAAACGGTACTTACATCTTTGTTTACAACACTTCTGGTGGGGCAAACTGGACTTCAGCTTCTTTCACGAGAACTTTATATGTTTTGAAAGGATTTGTTCCTCTACATTTAACCATAAATGGGAGTGAAAATTCGCAAACATTCACTTATGAAAATGTAACTAATGTCACTGGTTGGAGTGAAGTTATCGGTGAAGACTTGCAATTCAATTTATACAGAGACGATGAACTTAAAGCCTTCGGCTCCCCAGCCTCGGAAACAACTCTATTGGGTGTTGGAACTTACACTTATACCTTCAACACTTCTGGTGGGGCGAATTACAGTAGTAATTCAACTTCTCTAACTTTAACGATAACACCAAAACAGATCAAAATTTATCTAGCCCTCAACGGAAGCCAAGGAAATAGAACTTACACTTATCCAGAAGTAATAAACGCAACTGCTTGGAAAGATCCAACTATCAACGGAGAAGGTAGTTTAAGTTTGCTGAGAGATGGTGTGATAAAAGGCTCTGGCCAAATTGTTTCCGAAATAATAATCCTTGGGAATGGAACTTATAACTATTCAGCAATTTTTTCAGCAAGTAATTATACTGCGGAAAACATTTTGACGAATAGATTTGCCTTTGTCAACAAAGGAATCCCTCCTATATTTCTAGCTATAAATGGCACTCAAGGAAACGTTACTTACACCTATCCTTCTGCATCAAACGCTACTGGATGGTTAGAAACTTTTAACGATGAAGGTGAAATTCAGCTCTGGAGAAATGGGGTGAGTGTGGGAAAAGGAAAAGTTGTTAAAGAAGAAATCATATTGGGAGCTGGAGAATACAATTACTCTCTAACTTTTGATGAAACTCAAAATTATTCGTCAGCTTCCATAACCCAAGACAGATTTTTAAGGATTAATAAAGCTCCGTCAACTGCAACTTTAATTTTAGAACCAACATCACCTATCACTTATGGAACTCCAACAATAGCAACTTGTATCGAAACAAATCCGGAAGATAATGGTAAACTTTGGAGAAATGGTACTGATGTAACTTCAGAAAACAATACTGCTATTATTCTACCAGCTGGTATTTGGTATTATGTTTGTAACGTCAGCGAGACACAAAACTATACTTTTGCTGAAGATTCTACAATTTACGTTGTCGACAGAGCAGCAAGCAAAATAAGATTATTCTTGAACGGGAGTGAAGGTGATGCTGTGTATACTTATGAAGACTATGCGAACATAACCGCAACTCTAAATGTTTCTGGTAAAATCTTTTACATAGAAGCAAACTTCACTGGTAATAAGGAGGTTATCGCTCAAGGTGAAAGTCCGTTAACTCTAATAACAAACGATTTTGGTGCTGGTTTATTCAACATCACAGCTTACTGGGATGGTGATCAAAATTACACAGGTGATGCCAAAACTTATTTCATGACAGTTAATAAAAAACCTACCGTATTATACTTATGGATAAATGGAAGTAGGGAAGATAGATACTTCTTGAACAAAAGTTATGTTAACTTTACAGTTGAGCTTGTAGGATATCCAGGAAAAATTTTAGAACTTTGGACAAATTATACAGACGGTCAATGGAAAAAATGGGATTATGGACCTTCACCGTTACAAAATATCACCCAGCTGACAAAAACTGGAGTTTTCAACTTCACGGGAAATTATTCTGGAAACGCTAATTATACAGCCAGCTACGAATCTTGGATTTTAACTGTTGGCACCTTAAACTTAGAAGCAAAATTAGAAAGCTTATATCCAAAAAACATAAATCAGGGTGAAAATTCCACAGCTATTGGAAATTGCTCTTGTAGTGGTGGTTCTTGTAGTGATGTTTACATGGAAATTCAAGCAGATGGTGTTTTAATACCGAATATGACTGGCAGCTATCTACAAGTCAATGGAAGTAATCCGTTCTACATAGGAACTCTTGAAAATAATTGGGTATCGATTGCGTGGAATATAACAGGTTTGGAAGCAGGAAACTTTAAAATAAGAATAAAGTGCAATTCTAGTGAAACGGGTGAAAGCTTTTCTACAGAAGAAATTTTAAATGTTAATGATACCACAGCACCGAAATGGTTTAACAATTTTACTTTTCCAACTTCACCAACAATTTATTCTCCAGGTCAAACTTATTGGTTTAACATCACTTGGTTGGACAACGTCGACATCTCTACTGTTTTAATAGAACACAATTTCACCGAAGATGGGTCTTTAAGAAATGATACCATGAATAGAGATGGTTACGATTATTATTTCCTCATTCGAGATTTGCCGGGAGGTATTTATGTTTTTAGAACATATGCAAACGACACGAGCAACAACTGGAATAAAACCGATTCTTGGATTTATGTGATAAACAAAGCACCAACCTCCATTAAACTCTCCTTGAACGGAAGCGAGAGTGATAGAACTTACAATGTCTCTGATGTTGCAAACTTCACCGTATCCCTAAACATATCTGGAAAAATAGTTTACTTAGAAACTAATATCTCTGGGTGGGTTTTACAATCTAGCATAACACCCTTGTTCAACTACACAAAATTAAAACAAAAGGGAATTTTCAACATAACGGGATATTTCTTGGGTGATGAAAATTATACTGCTAGCTCTCAAACTTATTTCGCTACTGTTTTGGATGTTGAAAGCCCAAG
>JAWCDI010000135.1:0-3382 GCA_044343505.1 Candidatus Aenigmatarchaeota archaeon
AAAGATAAATATTATTTTTAAAAATGATGATTTACACTTGCATAGGTTAAAAATATTCATAATTTAATTATGATTGACAAATAAATAAAATTATATGCCCCGGTAGCTCAGACTGGTAGAGCGCTGCTCTGGTAAAGCAGAGGTCCCGGGTTCAAATCCCGGCCGGGGCTAGCTGGTTTCTAATAAAAAATATTTTCTAATAAAACTAAAGATAGTATTTATGGAAAAGTTTTGGATTGGTCGTAATAAAAAAATTATTTTATTTGGTATAGCACTATTAGCTATTTTAGTAACTACAATTTTTTTAGTATATAAAAAGAGTGAGCCTGAATTAGGCGAACATATATTTATAAATATAGAAAAAAACGAAAGTGAATTAGAGGCAAGACCAATAATAAACATAAGTAAAATAATGTTTGAAAGTTGGTTTGAAAACAGATCGTTAAAAAATTACGGAATAAAGTATAGATTTGTGCTTAATTTCAAATATAATGAAATTTACTTTGTTTGCGACGAAATTGAGTTTGAAAGCATAGATTATTTTAATTTATTTTTTGGAAAAATTAGGGAAGGCGGTTTTTTAGATGACATTATAGATGAAAATAAAACTATGCTATATAGATTTTACAAGGAAAATAAATGTATGGACGTTTTTTTAAGTAAAGAAAAATTATATATTGTTATTTGTGAATCGATAGAGAGAGTTAAAAGCGACGAGATAATTAAAATATATAAAGAAATATTCTTAGAAGAGAATGAGAGTTAGATATAGTGTTTTAATATTTCTATTATTTTTCTCATTAATATCGAGTTTTTTGGAAATTACTTACTCCTTTTGCTACGCCGGAGTAGAAAATTATGGAGACTATAATTGCTATCGTGTGCGAAACTATTATACAGATTTTAAAAAGGTATGTCTAAAGATTGAGGATATTTCTGCGCAGGCTTCTTCAGGAGGTTTTAATCTTAATATAGTTTTTAGTGCATGGATAGAAGATGCATATACGCTTGGTAAAAATATAGGTGCCTGGGTCTATAGTTATGTTTTTGAAAGGGATTATAACAGAGTGTTTATTTCTCCAAATGAGTTGTATAGCGGGTGTCAAGTGCGCATAAAATTAAATGGCAATATTGTTGGAGAGTATAGTTTTAGTGGGGGATATGCACCTTTTTATAAAATAGAGAATATAAAAAAAGGCGATAATATTACTTTGGAGATTAAAGGCGGAAGAAATCCTGATTGGATAAATGCAAGATTTAGTGTGTATGAGGTAGAAGATATTACGTCTCTCATAGAAGGATATAACATACTTGCTGATGGATATGGATGTAGACAATCGTATACGGCGACTATAGGTAGATATGATTACTTAGGTTCTATTACCGTTAATATTGATAGAACGCCAAGAAAATTTACGAAAACAACGGCTCCTTGTGATATAATTTATAGGATATATTTTGATGCAATACTTTGTGGAAATGATTATATAGTAATCGAAAGAAAAGCTCCTAAAAATCAGTTTTTAGTGATTTGGAAGGGGATAAGTGCAGGTATTGGATACAAGGTTTACGAATTTTTAAGATATACCAGTGGCGAATTTAACAGTAGAAAACAACCTATGAAGAAACTACCGCCTGGAATTGGTAGCGGGGCCTCTTTTATATACATAGAGGATTGGGGAAGTGGTACTTATACTTTCGGAGGCAACGATGCCAATTTTGGTTACGTTCCTTATGGATATAATGTGGAGAGATATGAGAAATACTACTATCTAAGGGATCCATCATGCATACCATTACCTAATTATATTGCTTGTGGATCAGAAATACTCGATGAAAGTTCATCGTACTATTGTAGTGCAAATTTAAAATATAAATCTTATAATGCAACTTCTTGTCCTAAATATTGTGAAGATCAAAGCTGCTCAAAAAATTGCATTATAGATTGTAACAATTGTAAGACAGATCAAATAACAGAATATTGTGGGGATTCTTATGATACAGATATTGGGGACAATCCAAACGAAAAAGGAAGTTCAATTGTAAAATATTGCTCAGGTGGTGAATGTAAAGAAAAAACCTATGAAGATTACTGCTATGGAATATGTAATAGAGAAATATTGAGAGAGTACTTCGTTTCTTCTAAGTCGGATATAGATGCAAAATATAAGGATTATACAAATTTGTTTAGTAGCGGTCGATATTGTAAAGACGGAAAGATATATCTAGACAATTTAATTCCGTCTGGTTATATAAATCCAGATAATTTAGAATGGTCAAATATATCTCAAATATCAATTGATATAAATTGTAATGATAACGATCAAAGTGGTTGTTATAAATATAAATACACGCTAAAAAACTATGCTAAAGGAGCTACTAACGTCTATGAAAGTAATTTTAACAATAGATGTCCAATAGAATCTTCTAAAATATATATATCATGTCAAAATAATGACGTGTGTATATATAGATTAGAACCATACGAAATAATAGATAATACTAATAAGAAATATACGAATAATTCAAATTACTACTGCCTTGATAGAGTAGCTCCAAAATTTGTTAGTATATCTCATTCTCCAGAATTTATAGCTAGTAAAGATAATACATTCAATCCCTATCCAAATACTTATATAGATTTTAATGGAAATCCAAAACAATTAACTCCAGATAAAATAGTTATTGATAAGGAAAAAGTAACTATTGAAGTAACTGCAGAAGATAAAGATCCATACGGATATGAAAGAAGTGGAATAAAATCTATTTCTATAAACTTTCTAAATACAAATTCTATTAAATCTGATTTTCAATCTTCTTGTCCAAATGGAGCAACATATACTACACCAGCTTCTCATTCCCATACTTTTTCAAATCCAACAATAGGATGGAATAGTATATCTTCTAGTATTACTGATTTTGCTGGAAATAGTGTATCAAACTCTAACTATAAATTTTATGTTTTCTTAGGTGCATTGGGAAATCAAAACAATCAAACAAATAATGATAAATTAGTATTTCTAAAAACTTATTGGGATTCTTCATCAGAAGTAAAGCAAATAACAAGTAACTTAGGTGGAAACTCTTCTAGTAAAATTAATTGCTATGGTTATAATTCAAAGTGTACACTAATTAGAGATATTATAGGAAAAACCGATGAATTTACAGATTGTTTATGGGTAGGACCTTCTAATAATCATAGAAATGTAAAGATATATAATTTTAAAGAAATTGTCGATTTAGAAAAAAATGAAATAGCTACTGCAGATCATTCTAAATACGAGGAAAATAATAATAAAGTAGTCTATGCTTGGGTAAATCCAAAAGCAGAGGATTTAAAGAAAATTGCTATTTGCTCTAAAAACGATACAGGCATTTTAGT
>JAWCDI010000136.1:0-3379 GCA_044343505.1 Candidatus Aenigmatarchaeota archaeon
ACGTGTAACATACTTGAAAATATATATTAAAATATATTTATCTTTTTAAATAGGTGAAAATTTTACAAAAATGATGAAGATATATTTTTTATATTAATCATAATATATTTTCTATATTTTTTTATTTTAAAATCAAATTTTATAAAAAATCTAAATAAAAGTTGATTTATTTTTAATATGATTTTTTCAAAAAAAGGATAAAACATAAGAGTGAAAGAAATTATACTTATTATAATAAACAATATTCTAAATTTAATTAAATTGGCACAATTTAAAAAAGGTCTTCCCAAAAAATTATCTGTACCACATACAAAATTGCTTATTATTTCTGTTAACATGAACGTAATTAAAAACAATTTAAAATATATTTTTGGGCCATCTATTTTTTTATAAACAAAATAAATAAATAAAATTAAAATTATTGATGAAAATATGCCACCCATTGCAAAAAGAAGTGTAGCCTCAAGATCTATAGTTGTTTGCTGTGGAATTAAAAAGAAAAGACATTTTTTCCAATTTGAAAAATATGGTATTGATAGTGTTCTATGTCTAATTATATTTGATAATGTTCCAAATATTATATGACCAAATTCATGAACATAAAATGTAAAACAAATGAAAAAAATACCTATAATGAAAGTTATTAATATTGATATTATTCGCAAATTGAATTTATAAAACATAATATTATATTTTTAATTTATTTTAAACAAAATTTTAAATTTTTACTAAATCTAATTATTAAAATATAATCTAAAATGTAGATATTTATCGACTTAAGTGAATTCGATGAAAAGTATAAAAGAAAATTTTGGTTTAGAACAAATAGATGCAAATAAATTGGCTAACAATATATTAAAACATGCTTCTGAATCGAGAAATGAAGAAGAATTAAAAATAAGAATTGAATCAACATTAAGACCAATACTTGAAAAATGGGATATAAAATGGGCTTCATATGAGCATAAGCATAAGATTTCTGGTATTAGAAAAGATGCTTTATATGGTCATGTTATAATTGAATATAAAGCACCTGGAAAATTAGATAACAAGTCTGAATTTATTAAGATAAAAGAAAAAGTTAAAGAATATATTAAAAAAGAGGCAGTTGACGAGAAGTACTATGGAAGATATTTTGGTGTAATTATAGACGGAAATAAAATTGCTTTCATTAGATACAGAAAAAACGAATGGGAAGAACAAGAAGAACCATTGAAAATTAACTCGCAAACTGTTCTTAGATTATTGGAAGCTATTAGAGGTTTGAGAAGAAAACCTATTGATGCTGAATTCTTACTTTTAGATTTTGGTCCTAAAAGTGAGATAAGTAAAAAAGTTATTATAGCACTTTATGAATCGATTGTTGATAAAAATACACCAAGAACAGAAATGCTTTTTAATGATTGGAAAAGAGTTTTTTCACAAGTATGTTCATATTCGACAGATAAATTATCTGGATTAGTTGAATATTATGGATTAAAGGAACATAAAAAAGTTGATGTTGAAAGGTTACTTTTTGCAATTCACACTTATTATACAATTTTGATGAAGTTGTTAACTTCTGAAATTGTCACTCTTTTTACCGATAGTCTTTTAGGCTCATATCTCAAGAGAGTGGAGGAAGCTTATTACAGAAACCTTAAAGAAATGTTAGAAGAACTGAAAGATTTGGAAGAAGGTGGGATTTTTGCGACTGTTGGTATAAGGAATTTTCTTGAAGCTGATTATTTTGCTTGGTATTTGGATGAATGGAATGAAAAGATAGCTGAATCAATTTTTGAATTAACTAAAAGACTTTTAGATTATGAACCAGCTACGATTGAATTGAATCCTGAAAGAGTGAAAGACTTGTTCAAAAGACTTTATCAGAATCTAGTACCAAGAGATATAAGACATAGTTTGGGTGAATATTTCACTCCAGACTGGTTGGCTGAATTTGTATTAAATGAAGTTGAATATGATGGAAATCCAGATAAAAGAGTTTTGGATCCTGCATGTGGTTCTGGGACATTTTTAGTATTGGTAATTAAAAGAATTAAGGAATATGCAGACGAACATTTTCTTGATAAAAGAGAATTATTGCAAAAAATAATAAATAATGTTAAAGGAATTGATCTTAATCCTCTTGCTGTTTTAGCATCAAAAGCAAATTACTTGATAGCCTTATCTGACTTGCTTAGATATAGGCCAAGAGAAGGAATTGAAATCCCAATTTATCTTGCTGATTCTATATCTGTTGAAATAGGGGAAAAATGGAAAACATTAAAGTCTGAGGAAGAACAAGAATTTAGGTTATATACTACTGAAGGAGAGTTTTGGATACCTAAAGAAGTTATTGATAAAAATATTTTAAAAGAAATTCTTCTTTACATTGATACTGGAGTAAAATTAAAATATAGTGAAAAAGAATTTCAAGAGTTTCTTAACAAAGCTTTGAAAAAGTTAAACATTACTATATCAAAAGTTTCTTTTGGAAGGATAATGAGATTATACAAGAAAATTTATGATTTGGAATACAAATATCAAAAAAATAGAATTTGGACGCAGTTATTGAAAAATTCTTTTGCTCCTTTATTAATCGGAAAATTTGATTTTGTTGTTGGAAATCCTCCTTGGATTAATTGGGATAACTTGCCAGAGTTTTATAGAAATTCGACGAAAGAGCTATGGGATAAATATGGTCTGCTTGAAAAAACAAAAGGTATGGGATTAGGTAAAGTTAAAAGAGATATAGCAATGCTTTTTGTTGCAAGATGTTTTAATCAATATGTAAATAAAGGTGGAAAACTAGCTTTTCTTATTCCATTTACTTTATACAAAACCCAAGCAGGGGCTGGATTTAGAAAATGGTTAGCAAATAATTGTCAAGTAGAAAAGATTCATGATTTAGTTACACTTTATCCTTTTGAAGGAGCAATAAATAGAACTTCTTTACTTGTAATAAGAGGGGGTCAAACAAAATTTCCTATTCCTTGCATAATGTGGCACAACCGTAGAAGCAAAGGAATAGAAATGGAAGCTGAATTGGAAGAAGTAAAGAAAACAACAAAACAATTTGATATGATATTTTCACCAATCAAAAAAGGAAAACCAGAAACTCCTTGGATGACGACTAATGAAAAAACCTATAGAGTTCTACAGAAAATAATGAAACCTTCAGGATATAGGGCTTATGAAGGTGTTAATTTTGGTGGTCTGGATAGTGCATATTATATAAGAATTCTCAAAAAAATCTCCAATGAAATTCTAATCGAGAATTTAAACACTGTAGGAAAAATTAAAGTGAAGAAATTGCAAAGGGTAGTTGAAAAAAAATTAATTTACCCCATAGTAAGGGGAAGAGAAGTTAAAAGATGGTACTTTTCACCTTCGAGCTGGT
>JAWCDI010000014.1:0-12963 GCA_044343505.1 Candidatus Aenigmatarchaeota archaeon
TGTTAATAAAGATGGTTTTCTCGATGTAGTTTTTGGTTCAGAAGATGGAAAAGTTTACGCTTTGAACGGGAGTGATGGAAATTTACTCTGGACATTTTCAACGAACGGAAAAATAGTTTCTTCACCAGCCTTGAGAAATTTAAGTGCAGATGGTTATCCTGTTGTTTTTGTTGGAAGTTACGATTTCAACATTTACGCTTTGAACGGGAGTGATGGAAGTAAAATATGGAATTTTTCTGCAGGAGAAAAAATTGAATCTTCTCCAGCTATAGATGATTTAGATATGAACGGTGATCTAGAAGTAATATTTGGCTCTTACGATAAAAATGTTTACGTTTTAAAAGCATCCAGTGGAGAAAAAATTTGGAACTACAGTACTGGAAATTGGATAACTTCTTCTCCAGTTATAGCAAACATAAGTAACAGTAAAAAAATCATAATTTCTTCTCACGATGGAAACGTTTATTGCTTGAATCATGATGGAAGTATAAATTGGACTTTTTCAATTCCAACTGGAGGTAGAGTTCCTTACTTGCCTTCTGTTGCTGATTTAAATTTAGATGGAAATGATGACATAGCAATTGGGGCAACCGATGGAAGAATTTATGTTTTGAACGGGATTGATGGAAGAGTGTTATGGAGTTATGTGATTGGTCAATACATTTATTCTTCTCCTGCTATAGCAGATTTAAACGGAGATGGAAGCTTGGATTTAACTTTTGGCTCTACCAACAAATATCAATACGCGTTGGATCCACCTTCATGGAATTGTTTTGGTGGAAATGTAAGAAGAACAAGAATATTTGACAATTCTCCACCTCAACTTTTAAGTTTTGATTTAAAAGAAAGTGGAGGGAAGAAAATCTTGACTTCTCTTTGGAGAGAAAAGTTTTCTAATTTAGATTATGCTATCGTTCAAGAGAACTCAACTGGTTCTGAAAAAATTGAGAAAATAAAGCTTAAGGGTATGGTAGACTGGATTAACTATTCTTTCTCAGACACATCTTATTACAAAATAACTGTTTTTGACGAATATGGAAACTTCGAAATAATCGAGGGTTTTGTTGAAATCGAAAGAAAAGATTTACAAGCGCCTTTCTGGATAGTTGAAAATGATCATGTAAAGGTGAACTACTCCAAAAATTTTGAATTAAAGTTAAATGTAAGTTGGTTTGATGAGAGTAAAATAGATGTGATAATTGAACACAATTTTACCGGAGAATTTAAGAATGAAAGCCTGAATGAAATCAGTGGTAACGTCTATTCTTATCCGGTTAAAAACTTACCTGCTGGAATTTACGTTTGGAAAGAATATGCGAGAGATGTTTACAACAATTGGAATTCAACTCCATCCTTCATACTAGAAATTTCCAAATCCCGTCCTCTGCTAGATTTTCATTTACCTGAAAAAATTGTTTATCCTAACCAGATTAGTTTTAATTGTACGATTATTGAAGGTGATGAAAATACTGAATTGATTTTGAAGAGAAATGGTGAAGAGATTTCAAAAGGAAAAATGATAGGCGGTGAAGAGTTTCTTAAAGCTGGTTTTTGGAATTACTCTTGCATTTACCCAGAAACACAAAATTACTCTCATCTTGAAACAACGAAAAGTGTTGAAGTTGAAAGGGGTTCTCCAATTTTAAATCTTTTGGTTGATTATGAAAAGGGCTCATGTCCTGCTAGATCTAACGTGACTGCATACGAAAATAATTTGGGAGATGAAGATGTAAACTATACTCTTTATGGAAAAGAGTTGATTTCATCTGGCAGTAGAGTTAACTACATTGATTATTTAAAAGCCGGTAATTATATTTTCGTATACAATTCAACTGGAGGAGAAAATTGGACCAGTAACCAAATTTCCAGAATGTTTATAATCGATGATTCTCTCCCGCCCCAAAACCTTATCTTTGAGAAAATTTTTGAAAGAGGTAGAGGTTTAAATATCCATTCTCTATGGCAAGAAAATTGTTCTTCTCTAGCTTACGGTGTAATCGAAGAAAATTCCACAGGCAAATTTAAAGAACATAAAGTTGAACTTATTGGAAGTTTGGATTGGGTTAACTATACAATACCTTTAGAAGATTTAAATTCTGAAGATGGTTGTAAATGGTTTTTACTTGTTTGTTTCAAAAATATCCATTTCGATATAAAAGTTTTTGATGAATACAAAAACCAACAAAAATTACATGATTCGTTCATTTACATTTTTATCAAACCAAAAAGATTGACAAATTTTTTGGTGGTTAAATGAAGAAGAAAATCGGTCTCATCATTTTCTTCTTAACGTTGGTGGTGATATTTTTCCCTGGGAAAGAAGAAGTTTACCTTAAACCTTTAGAAGCAAGGGATAGTGATGGTACACCTTCAGATGAAATTTTGGAAAACATGGAAAAATGTTGTGAAACTGTTATTTTGAAATTCAATCCATACGGCTATTTGGAAGTTAAAAAATGGGGGAAAGTTAATTTTCCGAAAAAGGCTTTCGCAGTAGTTAAGTGGAGAACTTATGAAGATTTAGGAGCTGGTAATATCTATATAGGCTATTCTTTTGACGGTAAAAATTATGAAGAAGTTGGTCCATTTGGAGAAAGTAAAGATTTAAGGGAAACGATTTTAGAAATTCCAGTTAATTTTTTCTCAGATTTAAGTGATTTGAGAATTAGGTTTAGGGGTGAAGATTTGGATTTTGCTACAGATGCTATAGCTGAAGTCAATATAAAGCTTAAAGTTATAAGGTATAGATTTGGGTTGTTGTTATGATGGAAAAAATTTTCTTCTTGATGATGATTGGTTTTGTATTAATATTGGGTGTTAGCTTTGGCTCTTCACCATCCTCTACTTTGTTACCGTTAGCATGTCAAGATTCTGATGGGGATTGTGACGTGGTGAGGATAAACGAGAGTGATGGGGTTTATGAGATGGTTGATTTGTTGACTTATCCTTTTGGGTGGATTAATGTTTCTTTTTTCACCGATTCAATTCCCGAAGAAAATACCATAGATTCTGCCTACGTACATGTTTTGTGGTTCAGCGATGTGGGTGAAGGTGCTTCAAATATAAACATAGATTATTGGAATGGTAGTGATTGGGTTAATTGTGCAGGACCTTTTGAAGAAAACGGCAGCTTAAGTGATACTGTATGCAACGTTTCTTCATTATCAAGAAACAAATTGAATGAAATAAAAGTTAGGATCAGGGGGGAGGATTTGGATGGATTCCCGATGGCTTTTGTTTATGTCGATCAAATTTACATAATAGCTAATTACAGCGTGGGAATTCCTTATATCGAAGTTGAATTGGTTTTACCCAAGCCTGAAGTTTTAACTAACATAATACAAAATTCAACTTTTCTCGTTAACGCAACTGTCTTTTGTAGAAACGCTGCTTGTGGTGATGTTTATGGTACTTTAATGTACAACTTATCTTCTTCCTATCCAGACACACCAATAAACACAAGCTATGGCGACAAACCATTTTTTGTCGATGAAACTCCTGCCTATGCTATGAAAGCTTGCCCGAACAACCCTTTGAATGCTGAAGAATTTTGCAACTTAACTTGGGTTATAAATGTTTCTGGTGAAATAAACACAGATTGGAAAATTGGTGTTTATTTCAATTCTTCTTATACAGAAGTTCAACCAAACACTACAAAAAATGCAACTCTCTCGATAGTTTCTTGCACTGTAGATTTTAGCTTAACTTGGCATTCCATAGACTTCGGTGAGCTTTTACCAACTACCTACAATATCTCAGCTCCAGGGAATTCGAATAACGAATACAACATAACGGTGAATCCAGGGAGTTGCAACTTAGACCTTTACATAAGAGGCACGGATTTGATTAATACAACTTATGGCACTGTAATAAAAGTTGGAAACATAAGCTGGAGCAACATAAGCAACAACATCCAAGATGGTTATTTCCAGCTTTCTCAAACTAATTCAATCGTTCGACTAAACGTTCCGGAAAATACAAATGTCACAACTTGGTATTGGCTTAATGTTCCCCCTGTTTATGCTGGTTTTTATACAGGAAAGATTTACATCATGGGTGTTAAGCATGAATAAGTTAAGCCTAATCACCACTCTACTCTTCTTCCTAATTTTAACTGAAGTGAAAGCGATGAGCTTTGGAACTGTTCTGAAAAAAGATTTTGTAACCATTAAATCCAACGAATCGGCAAAATTTGAAATTCTTCTTTGGAACGTGGAAGAAAAATCTTACCAAGTTCAAATTGAAGTTGAAAAAGCTCCTGAAAATTGGTTTGTCATAGTTCAACCGAAAGAATTTCTTCTAAATTCTTCTTCCGGTGATGAATACATAAATTTACCTTATTCGGAAAAACCGGCTAAAGCTTTTTCAGTTAGAGTTTTCGTTAAGCCTGAAAACGCAAAACCTGGAGATTATGAAATATTGATAAAGGCTAGAGCTGGTTTTCCTTCTGAAGGTATAGTTTTCCTGCAAGAAAGAGAATTCAAGTTAAGGGTTGAAATTGAAGGTGAAACTATTGAAAACAAAACTTCAAATGAAACGGAAAAATTTTCACCATTGGCTGGAAAATTGATAGAAGAATCTTCTTCCATACTTTCTTACATCTTAGTCATCATCTGCATTTTAGTCGTTTCTGGTTTAATATATAAATATGCGTAGGATATTCATCATACTAATCCTGCTCACGATTTTATCCATTTTTTTCTTCTTGAGAGACGTTTTGATAAAAGAAATTGGTTTTGGAATATTGAGTATGCTCAACGTTTCTGTTAAAGAGAAAATTGGTGGAAAAATTCTACTGTCTTACAAACCATCGATAGAAATCGGAAATAGGCAAGAAATATCCGCTGAATTCATAAACATAGGAACTAAACCTGTTAGTGAAAGAATTGAAGTTAAAATTTATACTTACGTTAATGGTACTTTAAAACCTTTAGCCAACTATTTCGACGGATCTTACTCGTTGTATCCTGGGGGAAGGAGATCTTTCAAATGTTTTTTCTTACCACCTGACGTTGGTCTATACTACATTCAAGCTAAATCAAGCTACGATACGAAAATCGTTGAAGTTTGGGGTGCTTTTTCAGTGGTCTACCCTCAAGCCGTGTATGTTCCAAAACCAGTTGCCCCTGTCGCTCCTGTTTTTCCAGTAATTGGTTTTCCTGAATTAAGCTTAGAATATCCGTCGTACATTGAATTCTACCAAGGTGAAAAGAAGTTGATAAACGTAACTGTGAAAAACATAGGAAACGCTAGCATCCACAACCTTAAACTCCATATTTCAACTTCCTCCCTCATAGATGTTACAATTCAACCGAAACAAGTGAGCATACTCAAACCGAATGAAAGTTTGATATTCATCATATCAATTCAAATTCCCCAAGATTTACCTGAAGGAACTTATCCATTTGAGTTTGAAACTATGAACGATGAAGGTGTGAAGAAAGATGGTTTGATATCTATAGTTGTCACTTCTTTGAAACCTCCTGAAGAAGAAGAAATTCTTAGGAAAATATTGAGTTATGAGTTCATGATATTCGAAATTCAAAAAGGGATAAATTCAGCTTTTCTTGAAGGTTATGATGTTACCCTTGCCAACAAAACTTTGAATTTAGCTAAGCTTAGCATCCAAAAATCTAAAGAGTATTTAGAAGTTGGTAACGTAAAGGAATGTAAAAATCAGCTATCCAAAGCCGAAAGTTACATACAACAAGCTGCACTACAACTAGCTAGCTCTTCCATTTACGCTTACAAACCATTAGCATTGACGTGGTGGTTGATAATAATTCTCATAATCGTTATAGCTTTATGTATTTTGTTATACCTTTACTTCAAGAGGAAGAGAGAAGAGAGGCCCAGAGTATTGAGACAAATGGAAACAGAAAAATAATCCAAAAAAGAAAAAGAATATCATGGGTCTCTTCGGTCCATTTGTTTACAAATCGAAAAAGACTGGTGAGAAATTTTGGCTTCACATGATGGTTAAAGGTAAAGCTAGGATATATTATTTTTCCAAAGATCCTACCAACGCTCTTTTCGATTTACCACCTGGTTATGAAGTTGTTGAAAATCCGAAAACAGGAATGCCTTTCTTGAGGAAAAAAACCTCTTTTTTCACTCTATTTAAGCCTAAAGCTGAAGAAAAAAGTGAAGGTGAGAAATAAGTAAATAACATCACAATTATTAATTAGAATGGCGAGGATAATAGGAATAGTTTCGGGTAAAGGTGGTGTTGGTAAAACCACTTTAACGATAAATTTAGGTTCTGCTCTTTCTTACTACTTCAAGAAGAAAATAACTGTTGTCGATTGCAACATCACCACTTCCCACTTAGGTTTATACCTTGGAATGTATTATTGTCCGATAACTTTGAATAAAGTTTTAAGGGGTGAATCTGGAATAGAAGAAGCTGTCTACGATCATTTCAGCGGTATGAAAGTTATCCCCTCAGCTTTATCTGTAAGCGAATTGGAAGGTGTAGATGTAACTCTTTTGAAGGAAAGCATAAAACCTTTGGAAGACAAGAGCGATATAATACTACTCGACGGAAGCCCGGGTTTAGGAAGAGAAGCTATGGCATGCTTGAAAGCTTGTGATGAAGTTCTCTACGTAACTTCGCCTTACGTTCCTTCCATAATAGATATAGTTAAATATCAAGAAGTTGTCAACGAATTGAGCTTAAAACCTATAGGTATAGTTTTGAACGCAGTTGATAAAGCTAGGTATGAGATGACATCAAAAGAAGTTGAAGAATTAACAAGATTACCTGTTTTAGCTTCCATACCTTACGATAAGAACGTGAAGAAATCGCTCTCAGCCAAAATACCTGTAGTGATATTGAACAAAAATTCTCCGGCTAGTAGGGAAATAATAAAGTTCGCTGCAAAGCTTATAGGAGAAGAATACAAACAAGATACTTCTTTTTTAAGGATAATGGAAAAATTGAAGAATTGGATGAAGTTCAAGTCATACCAAAGTCCTTTTTAAACAGTTAACTTTAAATATTTAGTGTTTAAATAATCTAAAAGATGAGAAGGGCAGTTTTAATAGCTTTCAGTGTCAGATCCGAGAAATTTCAAAATTTTTACGAGAGGAACAAATTCTTCAGAGAACTTTACGGATGGAAGCAGATGATAAAAAGGGGATCAGGTCAAAAAAAACGGAAAGAAAAGGTTTATGTGTACAGGAGAGAAGGTTTACTCACGGAGATACCTCATAAAAAAATAGATCAAAGCACTTTCATAATACCAGAAGATGAATTCAGGAAAATGGAAGAGTTCATGAGGGAGTGGGAAAAAAAGGTTATTTGGAATGTATTCAAAATATTATTAGAAGAAGATATTTTCGGTGAGGATTGATGGCCGAAGAAAAGGGTGAAAGGGAAGTTAAGCTTAAAGTTGGTGAATTAACAGCAAGGGAAGAAGCTGGAAGGGGAATTGTTAGGATAGATTCTTCAAACATGAATAAGATAGGGGTAAAAGAAGGTGATGTGGTTGAAATAGAAGGTTCGAAGAAAACGGCTGCGATAGCTGTAAGGGCTTATCCTGCTGATGTCGGCCTTAACATCATAAGGATGGATGGTATAACGAGGAGGAATGCAGGCTCAGGAGTTGGAGAATATGTTAAAGTGAGAAAAGCTGAAGTGAAAGAAGCCAAAAGGGTTACAATCGCTCCAGCTGAAAAAGGATTCGTAGTTCATGCTTCTCCAGAGTTAGTTAAACAAAACCTTTACATGAGACCTGTTGTTAAAGGTGATATAATCATTCCTTCACCGGTTGTGAGAAAAAGATCGAGGGGAGGTGGCTTTTTCGAAGAGTTTTTCGGAAGTGATTTCTTCGAAGAATTCTTTTTCACACCTTTCCCAGGAGAAACTAGGTTTTTAGTCACGAATACAGAGCCTTCTGGCATCGTAAAGATAACTGACATGACTGAGCTAGAAATATTACCTGAACTTCCAGAAAGTTTGAAGCTTGAAGAAAAAGCAATTCCTGCCGTAACTTATGAAGACATCGGTGGAATAAAAGATGTTGTAGAAAAAGTGAGGGAAATGATCGAATTGCCTTTGAGACATCCAGAAATTTTTGAAAGACTTGGTATAGATCCACCAAAAGGAGTTTTGCTTTATGGGCCCCCAGGAACAGGAAAGACTTTATTAGCAAAAGCTGTCGCCAATGAAAGCGGAGCAAACTTCTTCTCAATCTCTGGCCCAGAAGTGATGAGCAAATTTTATGGAGAATCTTTACCTTACGAAGAAAAAGTGTTGGTAAGAGAAGGGGGCTTAATCAAATTAAAACCAATTGGAGAAGTGGTAGAAAATCCAAAGAAAGATTTGGAAGTTGCGTGTTTCGATGAAAACTACAAGCTGACATTCAGCAAAGTAAAAAGATTCATTAAACACAAGATGCGTGGAAAATTACTTGAAGTTAAAACTCAGAGTGGTAGAACTATAAAAGTTACGAATTATCATTCTTTGTTTACTCTTGGTAAAAATGGGATTGAAAGTGTAGAAACTTCTAAATTAGTTCCCAATTCTTCTTATATTGTAATTCCAAGAAGATTAAAAGAAAATTCATTCTTAATTGATGAGCTAGACTTGATAGAAATTCTCAAAGATAAAAATTCTGGATTAAGGGTAAAACCTAAAGAAATTTGGAAGTTTGTAGAAAAGGCAATTGAAATAATCGGATGGGAAGAAACTTGTAAAACATTGGGAGTCAAAGAGAAATATTTGTATGATATAGAGAATAAAAACATAGGAATAAAGCTAGAAAACTTCATTAAACTCTTGAACAAAGCAAGAATAAATGTGAGCAGAGAAGATAAAAAGGAGATTAATTTATATGCAAAAAGGAGCAAAATACCTGCAATCCTCGAATTAAATAAAGAATTGCTATTCTTCTTTGGAATTTGGCTTGCTGAAGGTTCTTACGTAAAAGATGAAATCAGAATTTCTTTAAATTCCAAAGAATATCCACTTGTTTTAGCAATTCTCTCAAAATATTTTGATAAGTTAAGTTTTTACAGAAAAAATGAAAATTCTGTAGATATAATAATCTGTAACTCTGCATTAGGAAAAGTGATGAAAAATTTGGGATTTAAAGAAGGTGCTAGAAATAAAGACGTGCCTTGGATTATCTTCAATCTTCCAAGGGAAAAAATTGCAATTTTACTTAAAGGATATGTGTCTGGAGATGGTGCATTAAATACAAAAACTTACTTACCACAAGTTGAAATAACCACTTACAGTAAAGAATTAGCAAGTGAAATTTCTTATCTTTTCTTGTACTTTGGAATAATAACAAAAATTTATCGAGATGGGGAAAGATTAAGGCTTTGCTTCTCTGACAGAGAAAATCTGGAAAAATTCTTGGAAGAAATAGGTTTTCTTGATGAAAGAAAAAACATAATCATAGAAGAATATCTGAAGAGATGTAAGCAAGACGGCAGGATAGATAGAATACCAATGGAATTTGTTGCTGGCTCTGGGGTTGCTCTATCTTCATCTTTCAAAAATTTGAAAACTGTGGGGAAGAATATCCTTTCCCAACTCAAATCAATCCCACCCAACCTCAAGAAAATTTTAGAAAGCGATTTCTATTTTGATAAAGTGGTTGAAATAAATGAAGTTAAGAAGCAACCTGAATATGTGTATGACTTAGAAGTTGAACCAACACAGAATTTTGTGGCTGGGTTTGGTGGTATATTTGCACATAATAGTGAAGCAAACCTTAGAAAAATTTTTGAAGAAGCAGAAAAAAATGCGCCTTCAATAATTTTCATTGATGAAATAGATGCTATTGCGCCAAAAAGGGAAGAAACAACAGGAGAAGTTGAAAGGAGAGTAACCAGCCAACTTTTATGTTTGCATCCATCAACATTAGTTTATGCTGATGAACCTTGTTCAATTAAGAAACTGTTTGAAAATACGAAAGGTAAAATTATAGAAGATGAATTTGGTGTTGTCCACAAAATTCCTAAAAATGATGTGTATGTTCTAAGTTTTGGTAAAAATGGGAGAATTTCAAAAGCAAAAGTAATTGCTCTATCAAAAACTAAAGTGAAAAAGCAATATGAAATCCAATTATCTACAGGAGAAAAAGTTGTTTGTTCATCCATCACAAAATTTTTGAGAATGGGCAATGATGGTGTAAAGTGGGTGAACGCAGAAGAACTAAAAGAAGGAGATTATGTTTTAGCTCCAAAAAAGATTCCATTAGAAAGTAACATCGAAAGGCTCGATTTGAAAAAATTAAAAGAACGAGAAAAATGGATTTTAAAGCTCGAGAAAAATTCTTTGATAGCTGCAATTTTTGGAAGAAGGTTTATCAAACTTTCTGAATTGATAAAATTGGAGAATAACGAAATCTCTATAGATCAATTAAAGAAACTTTACCAAAAAATAGCATTTATTTTGAATAAAGTGAAAGAAATCAGAAAAGAAGAACTAGAGAAAAAGTTAAATGTTACTAGAAAAGCTTTGAATAATTCACTTAGAAAATTGAAGAAAATAGGAATTTTAAGTGTTGAAGAAGATATTATAAGGCTAGAATGCCCGACATCCCCTAACATACTTGGAGTAGCTTATAAGTCAGATGGCAAAATTTATCCCCTCAAAGAAAAATTCTTTATCAAATTGCCTGAATTTTTGGATGAAGAATTGGCAAAACTTTTGGGTTATATTATCACAGAAGGTCATTTATATAACCATGCTTTGAACATAAGTGGAGAAGTTGCTGAAAAATGTGAACATCTGATTGAAGAATGTTTTAAGATAAAATGCAAGATAAAACAAGCTCATGTAAAAATGCTTTATACTTATTCAAAACCAATTGTTAAATTCTTATCAGATTACTTTGACATCCCAATAGGCAAAAAGGCATATAAAGTAGAAGTACCGAAAGAGATTTTTAATTCACCTGAAAGTGTAAGAGCAGCATTTTTGGCAGGATTGTTGGAAGGTGATGGATATATTAGTAATTCACAGATAAGGTTCTACACTTCAAGTGAAAAATTGGCAATGGGTATAGCAAGTTTGCTTTATTCCCTAGAAATTCCTGCCAGAATTAAATTTTATAATATCTATACTGTCCAACCTTTTGGAGGTTATGAAGTATTCAAAACTTTCTTTGAAAAAATAGGGAGATATGTTGAAATTCCAGAAAAAACACTCAAGCTTAAAAATCTTTTAGAAAGAAAGAAGTTCGTATCTTCAATAATTTGGCCGATAAAAGAAAAACTGTTTGAGATAAGAAAAAACTATGGGATAAGATTAGATGATAACAAATACCGTTACTTATCACCCAATGTAGATCTTCACATCAACTCCAATGTTTTAGGCTATTTCATCAAAGCTCTTGAAGGAATAGAGAATGAATTCATAAGTGAGCTGAAGAAAATATCTGTAAGTGAAGTTATTCCTGTTAAGATAGAAAAGATTAGGGTCATTGATGAAGAAATGGAAATGTATGATTTAACAACAGAAACTTCCAATTTCATAGTAGGTCATGCACCGGTAATAGTTCACAACACTCTTATGGACGGGCTTAAGAAAAGAGGGAAAGTTGTTGTTATAGCAGCAACGAACAGGCCTAACGCTATAGATCCAGCTTTGAGAAGAGGAGGAAGGTTTGATAGAGAAATAGAACTTCCTGTTCCTGACAGGAATGGTAGGCTTGAGATCTTCAAAATCCATACAAGAAACATGCCTTTAGACAAAGATGTTGATTTGAATTGGCTTGCTGACATAACTTATGGTTACGTTGGTGCTGACATAATGGCTTTGTGCAAAGAAGCCGCCATGTCAGCTTTGAGAAGAGTTTTACCAGAAATAAAATGGAAAGAAGAAACAGAGCTTCCAAAAGAAGTTATAGAAAAGCTTGTTGTTAAAAGAGAAGATTTTGAGAATGCTTTGAAAGTTGTTGAACCTAGTGCTATGAGAGAAGTTCTAGTTGAAGTGCCAAAGGTCAAGTGGGAGGATATTGGCGACTTGGAAGAAGTTAAGCAGCAATTGAAAGAAATGATAGAATGGCCACTAAAACATCCTGAAAGTTTCGAAAGATTGGGAATTGCTCCGCCAAAAGGAATTCTTCTTTATGGTCCTCCAGGATGTGGAAAGACTTTGCTCGCAAAAGCTGTCGCCAACGAAAGCGGAGCAAACTTCATAAGCGTGAAAGGACCTGAAGTCTTAACGATGTGGGTTGGGGAGAGTGAAAGAAAAATCAGGGAACTTTTCAGAAGAGCGAGACAAGTGGCTCCGGCGATAATTTTCTTTGACGAAATAGATGCTCTAGCACCGAAAAGAGGTTTTTACAGAGGAAGTGCTGTTACCGAAACTGTTGTTTCCCAACTCTTGACAGAACTTTCCGGGATAGAAGAAACTAAAGGTGTTGTTGTTATAGCAGCAACTAACAGACCTGACATGGTTGACCCGGCTTTGTTAAGACCTGGTAGGATAGATAGATTTGTGCTGATACCACCACCAGACGCGAAAGCAAGGCTTGAGATCTTGAAGATCCACACTAGGAACATGCCTTTGGATAAAGATGTTGACTTGAAAGAAATTGCTGAAAGGACTGAAGGTTTTTCTGGAGCAGACTTAGAAGCTCTATGCAGGGAAGCTGCTATGAACGCTTTGAGGGAAGATATAAAAGCTAAAGTTGTTAAGAAAAAGCACTTCGAACAAGCTTTGAAGAAAATTACTCCTAGCTTAACAAAAGAAACGCAAGCTTACTACGAAAAATTCTTGGAAAGACAGAAGAAAAGGGAAATCGAAGAAAAAGAGCAGTTTGGGTACATAGGTTAAAGAATTTAAGATCACAAATTAATTTAGGGAAGAAAATGTTGATAAAAGATGTGATGAACAGGAATGTTGTGATCGTTAAGCCAGGGATTAGCTTGAGGGAAGCTTCTAGGATGATGTGTGAGAGACATATAGGGAGCTTGGTTGTGGTAGAAGATGAGGATATT
>JAWCDI010000137.1:0-3375 GCA_044343505.1 Candidatus Aenigmatarchaeota archaeon
ATTCAAAAGAGTTTTGAAACAAACTGGAAATTTGGCTTTGTTTTGCGGTTATGAAGATAAATGGAAATGGTACAACATTCTGACAAGAGCTAAACTGAAATTCGTAAGGGAAATAATTTGGGTTTATAACAATCCTTCTGGCTTCAGACCGATGGCTAGAAAAGGAATAAGGAAATTCATAGCTGCTCATGAAACAATTCTTTGGTTTGTTCAGGGAAAAGAATATTATTTCAATAATTCTGGTCTTGTAGAAAAAGATTGGATTGAGCATCCTGCGTTTGCTGGATTTGTCAGGCTGTCTGGAAAAGAAGGATTACCAACACAAAAGCTTGGTGTCACACCAAAGCCTTTGCTGATAGCAGAAATGTTAGTTAATAGACTAAGCAAAGAAAACGATTTTGTCTTAGACCCTTTTGCGGGTTATGGCACTTTTGCTATCGCTTCCTTGATGTTAAAAAGAAATTTTATCGGCTTGGAGATCAGACCAGAAATCTACAAGATAGCAGTAAAAAGAATCAAAAAATTTCAGACCATGAAGCTTTCTGACTTCCTCAAAGGAAAAGCGATAAGGAGAAAGATAAAATGAAGAATTTTGTCATAAAGAGTCTAGAAAAGTTTTTAGAGATAGCAGACACGATAGAATCGCCTTTCAAGTTCTACGAAGTAATCCGAATGAAGAAAGGTAATGAAGATATAATAACGATAACAGCTAGCGTGTGGATAAGAACCGCTTTCATTTCCTGGGAGAAGTCAACAAGTTTTGAAAAAGAATTGTTGGAAGCTATTGAACATTTGTCAAAGCATGGGTTTGTTGAAACTGAGATAAGGGAAACTCCTCTGGTGATAAAGTGATGACAGCAAAAAAAGCAGACATGTGCCCAATAGCTTATGATTTGAGATATAGAAATATAACAAAAAATCAAAGAAAGAAAATCTACTGCGGTTTTTACGACCTTTGCGAAAGGTCTGATAAAGGAGATTATCCTGAATGTAAAAAGGTTGATAAAAAATGAACATGTTAGAAGCGAGGATAATATTGCGATGTAGGAATACTATTCAGGCTAAAGAAGTTTGGCTAGATCTTTACAATTATGGTTACGAGTATTCTTATAACTACATCGTTAACAAGCTTTCACAACTTGCAACTTTAGGTTACTTGATAAAAAGAGAAATAAATCACGGTAATGAAAGAGGAAGAAAGACTTTCTATACTGCTACTCCGCAAGCTGTTGTCGAAGCTATGAATGTTATTGAAAACTTTGTGAAGGATAAACAAGAGGCATTGTAAAGAAGTAGTAGTAATAATATTGCAAGTCTGACAAGCTACACTACCCGATGAGGCCTCAAATTGATAGAAGGATGAAGATTTGCGTAGTGTAAAGAAGGTTGATAAAATAAATTAAAGTTCTTGTTATTTATTCTCCTAGAATGTTCGCTATATTAATATTAACATCATATAACAAAGAATAAAACTTAAATTTTTTTAGAATAATAAGTTATATATGCACACTAAGATTGATGATGTATTTAGCAACATCATTCCAAAAAGAAGTATGAATCCCGATAAAGAGATGGTTATAAAGATCTTTGATAGCGAATTCTTACCAAAATTTACAACACTTCTACCTTTTAACAAATTAACAGAACCAGTATATTATACTATGCATATCAGAAGTTCTAAGGGTCTACTTTGCCTATTTTCATATTATTTGCAGAAGGAATTTAATGGTGATTTAAACACAGCTCTTCTCTCCTCTTTATCTATAGAAGCTTTATCTGCAGCTAAACTTATTTTAGATGACATATTTGATAAAGATGAAATAAGAAGCGGTGTAGAATCTACATGGAAAAGATATGGCTTAAGGAAAGTTCTTCTTTCTATCGAATTGTCAAAAAACATTATCTTTGACAAACTATATGAAGTTGATAAAAAAATCTATAATGAATTGAAATATGCATGGGAAAATGGTTTAAAAGGATATTTTTTTGAAGAGGAAATGTATAAGAAAAAGAATGTTAAACTTACCGACTGGTTAAAAATTATTCCTTTTTTTGCTCCTTTTGGTTTCTGTGCAGTAAAACTCCTTAAAATAAATTCCACAATCCCAGAAAAATTATACAAAAATATTTGGAAATATAATAGCTATCTTACCACCGCATGGGTATTTGACGATCCTTTAGAGGTCTTCTCAATAGAAAAAAGTAAAAGAATCTATTCAGATATACGAAATGGATATTATACGCTCCCTATTGTACTTTTACTTGATAAGATAAGTGAAGAAGAAAAAATTTTTTTCGAAAAAACGTTTGGGAAAGATGAACACGTAGAAGAGATAGTAGAGCTATTAAAAAGAAAAGGGATAGAAAAAGAGTGTTTTAACATAGTTAGAGACTACCATAAAAAAGCAATGGAAGAGTTAAAAGCTTTTTGGAACCCCAACTACGACAAAAAGCTTAGATATATAATAAGGGCTTATTCTTATCTCAGAGCAACTAAATTGGGATGTGATTTTATATGAAAAGAATAATAATATCATCAGTTGGTGAAAAAATTCTCTTTTCCACCAACATAAATAGTGTATATGATCTGATGACCTCAATATATCCAGCAAGGATTATTCCAGACTATGAAGTTCTGGAGTTTTGTAAAGATGATACATCTGAAGTTAATGGTTATATCGAATATTTATATGGAGAACCAAAAGAATTAGTGAAATTTCCTAAAATCAGAACATATGTTAAAGACTATAGTTTAGCTGAAACAAGTTTTTTAACCCTTCAACTACTTGAGAGATTATGGGAAGAAAAAAATTTATATTGTGTAGAAGCATCTGCAGTTTCAAAAAATAACAAAGGTATTTTAATTATAGGAAGAGAGAGAAGTGGAAAAACAAGATTGGCATTAGAACTTTATAAAGAAGGTTTTGATTTCATTTCTAACGAAAATACGGTAATATCCCCATTAAATAATACCATTCTTGGTGGTTCAAAAGTTATTAATATCAAGCCTTTTTATTTTGATGAAATTGGTGAAGAATTTAAAAAATTAGCTATCGAACAAAAAACTAATGATAGAAACTACAGAACATATTTAATTGATTTAAGAAAAAGAGAGAGAACTAAGACCACAAGCAAAATATCTCTTATTATTGAACCTTTTATTTATCCTTATAAAGTTAGTTCTGGGTTAGTTTCTGAAATTCAGGAATTTTATGTTAAAAATAATCTCATTAATTTACCAATATTTTTAATGCGCGGGGCCTATATTTGCCTAAATAAATTTAATTATTTTGGCAAAAGTATTGATACCGAAAAATTGGCAAGAAAAAGATGTGAGATGTTTTTCCATAAAATTGATGCTACCATCCCAAAATT
>JAWCDI010000138.1:0-3348 GCA_044343505.1 Candidatus Aenigmatarchaeota archaeon
AAACGAAACTGGGCTTTTCAGGTACAGAAAGGTCCAGTTAGAAGAAGCTAGGCAGATAGTAAGTAAAGGTTTTAAGTCGATAGTAGGGCATGCAGCTACCGCCGAGCTTCTAGCCAAGCTACTGAACATAGAAGTTAACGTAAATAGGGTCCAGATAAAGGCAGTTCCAGGTGACCAGATACTAGTCTGCCAGCTACTAGTTAGATTAGAAGAAGGAAGAATTTTAACTCTAGAAGAGATGGAAGTTATGTATCAGGAAGGGAAGATAGTCTTCATACTAGTAGAGATTTTAAGCTAGGAGATTTTCTTGCCCAAACTAGCTTCTTTTGGTGTCAAAAAAAGAGCTGGAACCAAGAAAATCTAGAAAGCAGACGAGGAACTAAAGAACTACTTCTCTTTCTAGTTTGCCAAGCAAGCTGGAGAACTCTTTTTTTTTTGGCCAAAACTACTAGTAAACTAGGTGCGAAACTACTAAACTACTATTTTAGCTTGGTTTTTCTTCTTAGGCAAATAGTTTTTTAGTGAAATTTTTTCTTTTTTTTTCTTTTTTTTTTTCTTTTCTTTTTTTTTATCAACTGAAGCTAGTTACCAAACTACAAGTCATCTAACCGCAAGTTAGCAAGTAAAACTACAGCTAGTTACTAGTCAGAAAACTACAATTCAACTAAACTACAAGTTGACTAGCTAGCTAAACTACAAGTTAACTAGTTGACTTATTACTAATCTACTAGTTGAGTTGACTAGTTTTTCAGACTAGTTTCTCTTACTAGTTCCCTCTACTAGTTAGTGTGCCTAGTTAAGATGACTAGTAAAGATGACTAGTTTTGTGGGATAGTTATTCTGATATAGTAAATTTAACTAGTCGTGGGACAGAGTAAGATTGACTAGTTTTCAAATAGAGTAATATTAGCTAGTTTTGAAGCTGCGTCCCACGGCTAGGCTTTTGGTCTAGCTTCAGAAGCTGCGTCCCACGGCTAAGTTTTTTGGTCTAGTTTTTTGAAGCTGCGTCCCACGGCTAAGCTTTTTGGCTAGCTTTTAAAACTATGGGATAAAACTATGGGGTAAAACTATGAGAATCGAATAGTTTATTTGACTAGCGTAGTAGTGTAATAATGCAGTAATACAGTATAGGGATAGAAATATGGAGTATATGCAAGAAAGAGAAAAACAAGAAAAAAACAAGCTTGTATATGCATATACAGTTTTCTTGTTTTCTTGTATATGCAAGAAGCTTGTAAAACAAGAATTTTTCTTGTTTTCTTGCCTAAAAAAAACGTTTTTCTTTTCGAAACGATTTCTTTTCGATTTTGAGCTTTTTTTGTATAATATGCAAGAGATTGAAGAAAACAAGAATTCTTCTTGCTTTCTGAAATTTGTAAGGAAAGCTAACAAAAACAAGGTATACAAAAATATCTCTTTTTTTCGATATAGGAAAATTCTTGCTTTTCTTTTTTCTTCTCTTTTTCGATATAGGCTTTTTAAACGCTTCCTATTCTTTTTGCATATATATGAATTTTGCATATATATACAAAAAAGAAAAATAAGGGAAGAAAAGAGTATATATATGCAAGTATAAATATATTCGAAAAATTGAATATGAGAAAAACAAAAAAAAATAGGGAGTATGGCGTTTTTGCCATACTCCCTATTTGGAGATTATTCTTCGATGAAATAATTCAAGATTTTTTCCATAGTTGCTATATCTATTGTGTCAGCTTTAGGTTCTACAAGCCTTACAAAGTAATCCAACTGAAAGCTAGCTGATAGGATTTTTCCTAAAATTTCTATTGTTATGATCCCTTGTTTATATAAATCAATCAAAAAATAGACTTTAACTCTATCTATATATAGTTGGTTCTTATCTTCCTTTTTCTCTTCTTTTTCATATAGTCTCTTTAGGATTTCTTCTTTCTTTTTCATCTTTTCACCACCTTTCTTTTTAAGATTTTTTTTTCCTCACACCCTTAATTACAGCACAAAAATTTCTTTTTGTCAAATCCTTGGAAATAAGATTTTTCCTTACTTACAAAGCACTTGGTAAACTGGTCAGACCAATCTTCTTTCTATTCTATACTATTCTATTATTCTCATATTCGAATATGAGAATATGTATAGAAAGAAGAACTAGGCATAAAAACTAATCACTATTTCGAAGAAAAAAAAGAAAAGAAAAAAAAAGAAAAAACATCTAGGCCAAATAAATAGTCAAAAAAAGAAAAAGAACTAGCCCCTAGCGTTCTAGCCTGCCAGAAAGCAAAGAATCCCCTCCTTACCCCCTTTTCACACATATAAAGACATTAAGCTATTTGAAAAAAAGAAGCGAAGAGAAGAATCAAGGAATGAGAGAGGACTTAGGGGCGAGCAATTGAGAAATAAGATCGAGATAGTAATCCTTATTAGAGTTAAAGTCGAGAGCGGAGATAGAGAGAGTAGTCTGAGAATTTTTAGAGGAGTAAGGGCAGACGGAGCGAGAGATGCAATAGAATTGGCAGCGAGCGAAGAAGGAGCTGCGGACGATGAGGTATTGGTTATCAGAGAGGAAGAGGTTATGCAATTTATCGATGGAGAAGAAAGTTTTAATTTCCTTATTATCAGAGAAGAGGGATATGGAGCCTTTACGGAGCCATTTTTGGTGGTCAGGGCATTCAAAGAGGAACTGGTCATAGATAGATTGAAGTTTCAATCTAACGGAGAGGAACTGTTCAATTTTATCATTAGGGATGAGAGGTATTTCTATAACTGAGAAAGGGATAGGGAACTTATCTATATTTTTCCTGGACCAATCTCTAATGAAGGCATAGATAAAGAGTTTATTGACGTTGAATCCGAGTTTATTCATCATCCACTTATAGATATTAAGTTGAGCTGACCAGTCATTTCTAAACTCCATCAAATTTCTAAGAGAGGTTACTTTATAGTCGCAGATATTTTCTTCGAAATAGAGATCTTTTCTACCGATAATGATCCAGTCTTGGAAAGGGACTTCAAGTAATTCCTCAGCGAGGGAATTATCTGGGGCGTGTTTTTCGAGGAAATAATGGACAGAAGTTCCGAGAAGGGAGAAGATACGTTCAGAGATATCTATTTCGATTTGGTCCCAGTATTTTTTCTTAAGGGAGTGGATGAGAGGGGGAGAGATGATATCAGTAACGGAGATGGAGTTATCTTTAGGTTTTTCTCTTTCTTCGACCAGAGCGTTATAGAGGACGACAGGAAGATTTAAGAGGTTAGAGAATTTCATATTAAAAAGAACACCTCCTTTAAGTTTTTAATCTTCATATTATCTTTTTTTCTTCTTTCTTTTTCTTCTTTCTCTTCTTTGACTTTCTTCTCTTTGCTTTTCTTTTT
>JAWCDI010000139.1:0-3349 GCA_044343505.1 Candidatus Aenigmatarchaeota archaeon
ATACAAAATGAAAATTATTTTTTGATAGATATTCCTAAGGAATGGGAAGAAAATTATGAAGAATTTATGCAATCAATTAAAACTACTTTGGTAATCGATGATTGGATAAACGAAAAAAGTGAAGATGAAATTTTAAGTAAAAGAGGTGTTACACCAGGTGAATTGAGAGTGAGATTGACAAACGTTGAGTGGCTTCTATATGCATTGAGCGAATTGGCTTTATTATTAGGATATAAGGATTTGAGGAATGACTTGAGAAAACTAAGAATAAGAGTGAAGCATGGAATAAAAGAAGAGCTTATTCCTTTAATTAAATTGCAAGGTGTTGGGAGGGTGAGGGCTAGAAAACTTTATTCTCATAATTTGAAAACTTTGGAAGATTTGAGAAAAGTTGACACGTTGATTCTTAATAAAATAGTTGGCAAGGCTGTTGCTGCTAACATAAAAAAACAATTAGGCGAAAATGTAGAAGAAAAACAAGAAACTGTCGAAAAGTATTTTTAAAAATTATTCTCTTTTCTTGCTCATAACCAACAATTCTAAAATTCTGATGAATATGTTTAGGAAATCTAAATACAAAGCTAAAACTGCGTCAGTAACATATTCGTCCGGGTAATTTCTTAATATCGTCGACATATCATATAAAACAAAGCCTAAAAACACAAGCAACACACCAACAGTAATTATTAAATTTATAATTGGTTGTTTTAAGAATAAATTCACTAAAGAAGCGATTATAAATCCTATTAGAGCAAACATTAAAAAGGTTCCTATTGATCTAAAATCTTTGTTTGTAAAATACACGTAGCTTGCTAAACCACCAAAAACTATTGTAGTTATGCCTAAAGCTTGGAAAATAACTATTGTTCCGCCTTCCCATGCGGCCCAAGCAATTATAGGCGTTGTCGTCGTTCCGGTTAAGAATACAAATAAAAATAAAAGCCATTTTGGGAAACCTTGTTTTTTCTTTAAAAGAAAAGTTACGATTAGTATGGCTATTTCAGCTATAATTATTGGTATGTAGAGTATTGGTGGTATAAAGAAACCCACACCAACACCTATTGTTGCTATGAACAAGCTTAACACGAAGAGTGGCAAAACTTTTTTGTTGAATGTTTCCTTTTTCATCGAACTAAAAATATATTTGAAAATATATTTAAAATTTTCTGTTTTTTGAAAAGTTTGAACCAATATTGGAACCAAAACTATTGAACAAAAATTTATTGAGATAATGTTTATTTTTAAGAGTGGGGTAGTAGTATAACTTGGTTAGTATTCCAGCTTCGGGAGCTGGCGATCTGGGTTCAAATCCCAGCTACCCCACAAAGCTTAAAATCTGTTAAAATGAAGTATAAGCTCTTGATTTTCAAACTTTTTATTGACCAAAACATAGTTGTTTGGTATGTTTATTATCTTGAAATAACCTTTGTTTTCTGCTAAAGCTCTCACTTCAACAGAGTTGGAAAATATTTGCAAATCGATATCTTCCTTTCTTTTTACACCAGGTAATTTTATTGAAAAAATAATTTCATTAACAAGTCGTCTAACTTTTGTTTCCGGCTCTATTACTTTTTCAGGTAATTTTATTGGCTCGGAATTTATTATTTGTTTTTTTGGTTGTGTTTTCATGGGTAAAGGAGTGATTGTTATAGTTATGTTTTTTGGTAGTTCAAAATCGTTCTCAAAATCGATGCTTTCTTCCAATTTTTTGGCAAGATTTTTTATTTGCCTATTCAAAAACTCCATCATATCATAATTTCCTATCATAACACCACAATTAGGACAATAATTCCATTTTTTCTGAAGTTTTGTATTACAGAACTCGCATCTCATATGAAATCGCCTGAATGTGCTTTATTTTATCAATGTTTTCCTTTTTAAAATTATTGTTTTATATAGTTAAAATAGTATTGGTTCAGTGTAAATAATATCATCGATTTCATATCATTAATTTTTGTTGTTTTTAAAAACATTAAGATGTATTAAAAACTTTTTCACATACACTTATGTCTTTTGAATCGAACATACCTTATTTAAATATTTTCGGTTTGTAAAATATTTGTTTATAATTAGTGAATAGAGAAATACCAAAAAATAAAATTTTGACTACCAAAATACTTCAAGAGTTCTTCTATGTAGATTTTTTAGTCCTGTATATTTTCGTTTAACAGTAGGATAATTATAAAAACGAAGATAATTATCAGACTCATCCTCTCTTCCTAAATTAGATAGGATCAAAACCATGTTGTTTGAGGAAACTGTTAAGTTGTCGATATAGGCCTTCATCATCAGTAGAGACTGCAAAGATAGCTCTTTCACTAAGTGCACGGTAAATTTCTCTTATTATTAGTATTACATTTCACGTGCTTTTACTCCATAATCTCTTTCTGCATCTAAAACATCTTGATTGGTTCTTAAATTTAGATATCTTGGTGAACAATTTAAAAAATATAAACCTTTTCTCAAACAATCGCGCTGAATTTCCCTCACATAGTAATCTAAGCAACCCACTAAAACTAATAAATAAGGGGACTGTCTCACATAACATAATAGTTTTAATATTTTACTACTTATTAAAGATAACAATATTAAACCTTTCCACCACACCACTTCGTTCCTTGACCACATTACACTCGTATGCTTGAAGTGTTCAACAAGTAATTTCATAGCTTGTATTTCATAACTCCTCAAATTATTTTTAGCAACTTTAATTGGCTGGCCCATGTGGGTTTAGATATAAGGTCTTTTATCTCTCATCATATATATGGAAGCGTTTCTCAACCTTATAGTTACCACCGAAAAGTATTTAAACTTTAGCATAAAAAGAATGTGTAGGTGAAAGAAAAATGGTATTTTTCAAAGAAGAAAGGGATTGGAAAGAAGACTTGTGTGAAGATTTAAAAATAGATATGGCCGAATTGCTAGAGATTGCAAAGAGAAATAGATGCGCATACATGCAAGCAGATGATGTTAAAGTCGCTCAGCTTTGGGTAGCATTGGCAGAGGTTTACAAGCATCAAAAGAAAATAGAAAACAGACTAGAAAAAATAGAGCAAGCAATCAAAGCAATTTCTGAATTGGGAGATGTTGCAAAGAGAGAAGCTTTGAGAGAAAAAGCGAGAGAAATGCTAAAGGCAAAAACACCGGAAGAAAGAGACAAAATCGAAAGAATAGTAGACACATTAATGGAGTTTTAAACTTTGCGGCCAGTTTTTTTATTTTTTAAAAACCATATTTTTATTTCGAGACATCAATAAATAAAGTTGATATTAATGAAAGAAGGCGATTTTATACTAGTAGATTTTGTTGGAAGAGTAAAAGACACTGGAGAAATATTTGACTTGACAAT
>JAWCDI010000140.1:0-3335 GCA_044343505.1 Candidatus Aenigmatarchaeota archaeon
ACTGTTGAAAATATTTTACGCAAATAAATTTTATCCTTTACTATTCGAACTAATAAAATAAATCTAAACCACAAAAAAACTAAAAGGACAGGTATTAGCAAGGCTATGAAAATGCATATGGGAAAAGATAATTCTACTATTCGTGGTATTATTTCCATTTTCTCATCTCAAATCTTCAAGTTCAGAATCACTCCTAACTTCTATGAAATTTTTTGATGCCCTATAAAACGCGTACAAATAAATCGGAACCAAAACAACGCGGAAAAAATTGTAAGATGGCGGATAATTTAGCAAAATACTTATTACATTTACGATTGGAACTAAGATAAAAATTATTAATGCGATTGAAATATATTTTATGAAATTCCTATCTGCAGGATTCCTAAGTATTTTCCTAACTTTAAAAAGTAATCTCAATGAAATTCCCAAAAACGCTACCAAAAAAATTCCAATTAACGCAGTCAAAAAATCATAAACAGCCGAAAGAACGTAAAAAGGAGAAATAAAAAGTATAGCCCCCAATGCAGTAGCTACGTATTTCAAAAAATTAATATAACTTTCAAATTCTTTTCCAAATTTTTTATCAAACTTAAACTTTTTCGATGTTTTAACCAAATTTTCTATTATTTTATAAAATGCGACTATTGCTATCGCCCCAATTGGTCTCCTTAACCAAACCAATTCTTCATAAGAAAGTGAAAAAGAAGAAGCAAAGAAATCAAATTCTACAAACAAAAATGAAAATATAACAGTCATCCCAGTCCAAAAAATCCTTCTATTAATGAGTTTATCCTTTATTATTTTATTTAATCTAACCATTCTTTCAAAAGTTATTATTACTATAACTGGTGAAATTAATAGTAATGCAAAATTAAGATAACCTAAAATTTCTTCAATGAATTTACCCAACATATTCTTCACCTATCGATACCCCTTTTTCATTTACTAAATACCTAAAATACTTTAGCATTAATGGTTTTCCCCTTGCCTTTTTTATTCTAAAAAGAGGGACAATTTCAAAATTTCTTTCATAAACTTTTATATCAAAAACTATATCGCATAAATTTTCTATAGCGACTACAGTTTGTGGGTCATGCATTCCATCTTCTATAACTGCAAGAATGCTTGAATTGTATTTTTTCATTTCATTTATAATTGATGAAAAAAATTTGTAAAATTCTGTCGAACTATTGTTTAATATTGCTTGGGAAACTATAGGAAAAAATATCCTTATATTTCTTTTTTTATTTTCACTTAGAACTTTCTTTATAGCAGAAGAAATAGTAAATAATTCAGATATATTACAATTTATTACATTTTTTTCTCTCAGTATTTCTGGTCCAGCATTTATCCAAATTATAAAGCTTCTATCTATTTTCATTCCGTAATCTGAAAACTCTTCTTCTATATCACTTATTTCTCTTCCACTGAAAACAAAAACTGGCAAATCTCCTTTCTTTATTCCATTAAAAATGTAATGATAACCAATTATTTCCTTTCCTATACCTGATGCCCCTTCAACTAATATTACCTTTTTATTTATATCTTTTATTTGTTCATCTAAAAACTTAATCCCAAACATAAAATCCCTATATTAAATATGAATCAAACTTACAATAAACGTCACCAACTCCAAAGCACTTACTTTCTATTACATTTACATTTTCCATGTTTAGAAATTTACAAATTCCTCCCCTAATTAATCCTCTAATGAAATTGCATAATTTTTCATTTTTTACTTTAGAACCATACGAAAATAAACTTTGATAAACAATTATTGAAAAATAAGTATCTTTTTCAGATTCTAATTTTGGTATTCCTATCTTTAGGCTTTTAATTTCTTTTGTTATTTTTTCTATTAATTCTTTCTTGCTGCTTGCGTTTATCTTCCTTCCAATTTTTTCTCCTGCTAAAGTTTCAATTCTTTCTTTTTGATAATTTCCTACTATTTCATTGCTATTACAAATTTCTCTTATTATTTTTTCTCCTTCAAAGCTTATTTCTCTTTCAAGCTCAAAATCTCTATCTTCAGTTATTTTTGGGTCTTTAGCTTTTGATAATTTTTTTATTTCATTTAGAAAATTGTTTAATTCTACAGCTCTTGCTTGTACTTCTTTTAATAAAAGATTACGATCCTTACTTTCATGAACTATCCTTAAATATCCATTTCTAAAAACTATAAATTCGAGCTTACCAATTTTTATTCCAAGTAAATTTCTATCAGAATAATGCGGCTCAAACTTCTTTTTTATATTTTCTAAGTTTAAATTCCCACCAAAGTAGTAAACAATTACCACAAATTCACCTAATAAACTTTTTCACCAACATAAACTTTTATTCCATCTTTAGTAATTTTCATAGGAACTAAATCTTGAATGTGTTCAGTCCCCCTCATTTTTAAAACTTCCAAAGCTCTCACTCTTTTCTCTTCCTTTTCAAAATTATATAAAATAATTACTCCATCTGCAACGAATTGTTCTATTGTATATTTCATTCTTTCTCTTGATGGTAATGATAACTCAGCTGTAAGGAAAGTAATGCAGTTCAAATTTCTAACGAAGCTCAAAAATTCAACTATTTTTTTCCTAAATTCTATTTCTTTTTCAAAGCTAAGTTTAAGAATTGTCGCAGAATCTATTACTACTCTTTTTGCTTTATGATGAATAACATAAGATTGAAGTATATCTGAAAAATTAGTAAAATCATATTTTGCTGGCTTTACAATTATTATTTTATTTTCCTTAACTAAATTCTTGAAATCTTTCCATCCTGGGAAAGTTGCTTCTACATTTTGAATTATTACTTCTGGAAGTTCTTCAAGTGAGATAAAAACTCCTTTTTCACCTGCTTTTGCACCTCTGTATAGAAATTCCATACAAAGAAGGGTCTTTCCAGTTCCAGGACCACCACAAACAAGAACATGATGGTGATCCGGTACACCACCTTTTAACATTTCATCCAAACCTTCTATTCCAGTTTTAACTTTTTCCATAGAATCACTAATAAAAAAGGAAATTTTTTATTTTTTTATTCTTTTCTCATTTTCATTTTCATTCTTTTTCATTTTCATTCTTTAAATTTTCTAAAAGTTCGCATGCCCTACAAATTTCCTTTGATGTTGGTTCTCCACATTTTTTACAATAATTCACTTTTTCTTTCTTTTTTTCTTCATATTCTCTCATTAAAATTTTTCTAAAATTGATAAAAGAGTTAAATAAATTAAATTTTGTTCCAGGATATTCATTTTCTAAATCGTTTATGAAGTTTCTAATTTTATGTCTAAAAGATTCCTCAACGTATGGACACTCAAAAAAATTACTTTTAATCCCATTCAA
>JAWCDI010000141.1:0-3328 GCA_044343505.1 Candidatus Aenigmatarchaeota archaeon
TTTTTAAAATTAAATAATTAATTATGGATAGTTGGTGTAAATTTTCTATTTTCTCATTGTTGACAATATTAGTACTTATAACTATTCCAAACACTGGCTTTGGAGACTGTAGACTTTTTTACATATCTAACTCAGATTGTTCTTATTTTTATTATGTACCGTCTGGACCTGGGTATGCTGCTGCTTTATGTACTATTAATAAAAAACCCGTAGAAAGTTATAGAAATTATCAGTATACTCAGTGTAGTGAAACTTATGCATCTGGAAAAGCAAACGCGTGTCCACCTATTTCTCATTCATATTTTAATGGAAAACCATGTTATATACACAAGGATTGTTTTGTAGGTTATTGTACATACAAAGAATATGAAGGCAGATGGTCTGCAAGCACAAAAGAGTGTGTGAAATGTGAAGGTAGGATGAAGCGATATGTGTATGGAAATGCTGAAAAAATTTGTGTTGATTGTTCAGGAAATATTCTTTGTTATCATGGAACGTATGTATGTGAATCTGCTTGTGGTGCTCCATCGGAATGTGACGATAAAAAACCTGGTGATCCTATTCCAGGTGGTTATTGTGATAGTAATTGCAATCCTGTGTTAACATGTGATAGTTCTAGCTATAATTCTTGTAGTTCTGCTTACAATTTTGGAAGTACCTCTGGAACAAAAACCGATATGTGTGGGGCAGATCAATATTACAAAGTTTCAACACCACCCGGAAAGAAATGTGATATAAAATGGACTGTAACCCCAGATGGCAATGCTGATTATGATCTATACGTGAAATGGTCTTCGGTTTGTCCATCAACTTCAAACTACGATTGTATATCTAGAGCCGGAACTGGAAGACAAGATAGCTGTTCAAAAAACGAACACATAGGGGAAACTTATGCTCTGGTTCATAAATATGGTGGAAGCGGAGCTTATACTGTTTCTGTTTCCATTAGTAATTGTGTTGATGTTGTAACTACCACAACTTCCTCAACCACCACCTCCACCTCAACCACCACAACAATTCCATCTTGCATTAGGTGTGAAATTCGAAACTTACAATGTCCGTCTACAGTTAACCCAGGTGAAGATTTTAACATAAAATTCGAGTTCTACGGTGCAGGACCAACATACAAATACGAGCACAGAAGTTTATGGTTAGGTGGAAATAGGATAGGTTGTCATTATGGTGTGGATCATCCGGATTGTCAATGGCACCTAGATAGCTTCGTAGTGACAGCACCATCAACTCCAGGAACTTACACTTACACTGTAAAATGTTACGGATACTCTTCTTCATCAGAAAGTTATTGTAGCCCAACTTACCAAGATGATTACAAATCTTGCACAGTTACTGTGCGAGAAACCACTACAACAACCTCCACAACATCCACAACAACCACCATACCAGAAGATGACCCATGTGACAATTCTGGAACATGGAAGAAATATGGAATTTATTGTTGCGAAGGAGGAGATTGTTCAAATGATGAATCAAAAGTAAGAGGAGTGTGTATAGATAAAAGTACTTACGAGCAAAACAAAGATAAGTTTGATTTAGTTAGAGCTGGTTCAAACGAACATTGTGTTAAATGTAAAAATAGTGATTGTTGCCATGAATTCAGAAGCTTTTGTTATGATTATTCTTCAAGCTCAGCAACTGGTTGTATAGGTCGCAGAGGAATTGTAACATCAACTTGTGCTGACAAAAATGGAAACACCTGTGATGTTCTATCAGCCATTCAAGGGCAAGGGTGTAATTTAAAAGAAGAAATGTCTAAACTAGGTCCTATCTATTGCGCTTTTTGTACCCCCACTCCAACCACCACACCCCCACCTACTACCTCAACAACCACCACACCCCCACCTACTACCTCAACAACCACCACACCCCCACCTACTACCTCAACAACCACACCTCCAACAGACGACCCATGCGACAATTCTGGAACATGGAAGAAAGCTTCAATTTATTGTTATGAAGGTGATGTTAGAGAAGAGAATAAGAGAGGTTTTTGCTTGGATAAGAGTGTAGCAGAACAGAGGAGTGATTTGGAAATCGTTAGATATGGTGCTCAACAACATTGTGTTAAATGTAAAGCAAATAGTTGTTGTTTTGATTTAAGAAGTTTTTGTTTCGAATACAACGCAACAGAACCTACAGGCTGTAGTTATCCAGGTAGCGTAACAAGCAGGTGTGGAGATGAAGGTGGTAATGTTTGTTCACATCCTTCGCAAGTTGGGGAAAATTGTGTGATCAAAGAGAATAAAGATAAACTTGGTTTATGGTATTGCTATGCATGTCCTTCTGCCAAGAAAATAGAATGTGAAGAATGTTATGCTAGGTCAGAATGTAAATGTGAGTTGAAAACAACTTGCGATAATGGTTTTTGGATTTTACAGAATCAACAAGGCAAGCCTTTGGATTCTATGGTGAATTCTCCAATTCCACCATACCAAATAGATTTTGAGCCGAATTCAAGTGGAAAAATATTGATAACTGCTATCTGCTTCAAAAATACACAACCCCAAACTTTTCAACATATTTTAGAAGTTAAAGAACCTTTCTTGGAATGTGACGAAGATTGTAGAACTAGAGAGCCTTGCGAATGTAGAGTTAACGGATGTGAAGATGGATGGTTTAGCGCAGTTTTAGGAACAACTTTATTGAAATGGAAGGAAAAAATAAATAAGACAAGATTCAAGACGTCCTTCATTTCAGAGAAGCCTGGTGTTGTTGAAGTTACTGTTCAATGTATTAGCCCGCAAACATATGAAGAAAAACAAGTTGTTGTAGGAGGAACGATTCCAACGAGAAAATTCCAAGCGTTTAACTTCAGAGCAGAAAAGCAGGATAATACTATTAAAATAAAATTAGATTATTCCAACAATCTTGCTGAAGATGTGGTAATAGTTTTCACCTTAAGTAAAGAAGGAAAAACTATCAACAAAAAATATACAGCTATGATAGGCGATGGAACAGCGAGCTTATCTTTGGATTGCACCGATATAGGAAGAGGAACTTATTCAGTAACTTGGAAAGCTTTTAAGAGCTCTGATGTTGTGAACCCGATAGCTTGGTCAAAACCTGGAGAAATGGTAAGTGTGACATGTTGATGAAAAAATTTTTGTTGATCGTTTTAACAGTATTTTTTTTATTGCAGAGTGTAACATCTGCTGAAATAGTTTGTTCAAAATGTTTAGTTGGAGATTGTTATTGCACTGTAACAGATTGCGATTCTGGTATAGTAGATATCTTTTATTCCCCTTGTTCGATGAACCCGAGCTATGAATTCACTTTTTCGAACGGATACTTCAAGTGGAAGCCTGAAGTT
>JAWCDI010000142.1:0-3311 GCA_044343505.1 Candidatus Aenigmatarchaeota archaeon
TGATCGTAAAACTGTATTTTCTCCATATTTTTTCACTGCTAAAAATATATCTTCTGCCCCTACCCATCTCATACAATACTTTTTATATTCCGCCCATTTCCTATACTCTAGTCTTTTATATACCCTCGCTTCTTTTTTATTTTAGATCCTCTTATATTTTCTGGTGCTGCATTTTTCCTTTTTTTATTGGTGTCTCTGCTCCTATTAATTGAATTATGTCAAGCATATTATTTGTATCATGTGTTGAATCTCCATAAAATTTTTTTATTTTATATCTTTCACAATCCTCTTTAATCTGTTTTTCTGCGACCTTTGGTTCTGATCGACCTTCTCTTGTATGTGCCCTAGATACAGTAACTTCTTCTTTTTAACATCTGCCGTTATTATAACTACAAGATACTTCTTCCTCTTCGCATTTAGATTTCCATATTTGAATTGCCTGTATTCTCCAGTATTGGATGTTTTTAAGCTTTTAAGCCAGTGCCATCTGATTCCACAAATTCTTTTTTTTCTGGTATTATGATCTCTAGCTTTATTTTATGTATTCTATTCCATAATGTGGTATAATCTCCAAAATAAGGTATGAGATTGTATTTTTTAAGCATTCTTCCGATTCCTTCCAGTCCACGATAATCAACTAGCTGATGCCACACCGCCATCCACTTAATAAAACTATCTGGAAATTTGGACTGTTCTCCTCTTTTCCCCTTTGTTCATTTTTCTAAGCTCATCATCCCAATGCTCTGAAAATTCTAGATCAAGATAAAATTCACCTTTAATTATTAATTGGTTGTTATATTTTTGCCAAATTCTTTTTTATTATGGTGTTTTCCCATCTCTTATTTTTAAATTTACTCATAAAAAAGGAGAAAAATATAAACAATATAAATATATATGACAATATTAAGACATTAGTCAAATTTATTAAACACAGCAGTACTCAAGAAAAAAAATTATATATGAAATTGATAATACTTTATATTATACGAAATCGTGGGCAACAGGCATAAATACAGAAAGGGGTGTTGAGTAACGATGGAAAAAATAACGCTTGAATTAGAAACTATTACTCCATTATTTATTGCTGGTGCCGATCAAAGAAATATTCAGAATGAGGGGTTGCGTCCCTCGAGTTTGAGAGGACTCATGAGGTGGTGGTTCAGGAGTGTTGTAGGTGGAATGGTATCTTCACCTTCTATTTTGCGCGAGAAGGAGGATGGAATATTCGGCAATACTAATTCGAAATCAAAAGTGATTGTTATTTCAATCCCTCATGAGAGACCTGAGAATATTCCACCTGTTCAAAAAGAAAAAACACATCCATGGTTCTCAGAGCCTAATAAAACATATATGTGGTTTTCAATTAAAATGCAACGAAGTAAAAATGACCGACTGCAATATTATAAAGAAGGCACGAAATTTACCGTAATCCTCCAATCTGAAGATACACAAGTCTTGAAAGTTGCAGCAGTGACATTATGGCTTCTTATTTATTTTGGCGGTATTGGTTCTAGAAATCGGCGAGGTGCTGGATGTTTGAGGATTAATAAATATGAATCCACTATTCATTTGCCTTTTGATTTTACTCATAAGTGCACGGATATAAATAATGCTAAAAAATATTTGGAAGATTCATTGAAAGCCATATTCGATTTACTAAGAATCTACATTGGTGCAGACTACACACCACATGAAAAAAAATCAAATTTTTGTATTTTATCTCAATCAACTGCAAAAATTGCGTTGGTAAGACCTTCAAGAGCGAATGCAACTCCTCTCTCCATTCTTGAAGATATGGGAAAAAAATACAGCCAATACAGAAAAAAAGTTCCCAGAGAGGAAAGGGGGACCAGAGCAGTCTTAGGGTTACCGCTACAAGGAGTATCCATGAAAGATAGGTTCTCATCACCTTTGATTTTTGGTGTAATGGCTCTCCAAAATGGATATGTGGGTAGGGTTCTCAAGTTTTATTCATCGGTAAAGAATGATTTCCAGAAAGACATTCTGAAAAAACATCTTGATACGATTGATAAAGATTTTACTGAGGTGTCTGTATCAATACCGGAGGTGAAATAAATGGTTGAAGATTTCTGGAAGCTCAAACTCTTGGCATTTCTTCATGACCCCCCAGATAAGGCACTCAAAATAGCCAACCATGAGAATCGGAGAGATAATTTATTAAGCCTCATTGGAATTAAATATGATGATAGTGTTGAATACAATAAGATCTCGGACGGTGCTGATCACGTTTCTTCTGCAATGCAAAGATTAAACATACCTGAAGATTGTAAGATTTATATCGATTTCTCTCATCGAGACAAACCATTGTTTAAGCATCCATTATCGGCAGAGATTGAAAAAGACTATCAGAAGGAGATTGGAGATTACATAGCCACCTATGGATATGAGGGGGGCTTTGCAAAATATCAATTGAATATAGAACTTCTGAAGTCCCTTATTGATAAGCTTGACCTTCAAAAGACATATTTAGCAATTTGGAGAAATCTTCCTGTAAAATATCCACTTGGAAATTTTCTACCGGCAGATACTAGAATTCCAGATCACTCAATCTATGATCATATGGACATTACTTCAGCTCTTGCACCTTGCATTAAAGACGGAATTTCATTCTTGAGTTTTAAAATCGGGCCTGTCCAAGAATTTATTGAAAACGCAAGAAAAACTGCAGATTTATGGTCAGGAAGCCATATATTGAGTTATCTCTCATTCTCTGCAATTCGTGCAGTTGCAGAGGAATGCGGACCGGATGCAGTCATATTCCCATATCTGAGGGGGCAGCCATTTGTAGATTTTTGGTTATATGATACCTATAAAATTATATCAAAGCCAGATGAAAAACATCTGCAAGTTTCAAATATCCCTCATAGATTTTTAGCAATAGTTCCTAAAACTAAAACAGGGGAATTGTCTAAAAAAATAGAAGAATCAGTTCGAAAAGCATGGTTAGATATCAGTGAGCGTGTGTTAGATAGATTGCAGGAAAAAGGAATTATTGATAGAGATGATGAGGAACTGAGAAGGAATTGGGATAGGCAAATTCACGAAGCGTTTAATATAACTACGCAATCACTTGACTGGGCGAATCCACCAGAAGATGACAGCGCTGTTCGCAGATGGTTTGAGAAGATTAAAGAAGTACTACCAGAAGATATTATAAATAAATACAGTAATTGGTTGGCGCACTATACAAACCCAAATACTGGTGCTCTTTATGGTCTGTATTTTGAGTTGATTAGTGCACTTATCGACCAGAAATCAAGGTTTTTTGAACATGCAGAAGAGCCAGGAGA
>JAWCDI010000143.1:0-3252 GCA_044343505.1 Candidatus Aenigmatarchaeota archaeon
GAGAAGTACTTGTCATTTCTTAAAACAATTCATGAGAAACTTGGTGTTTGCTTTGATAAGGCTGAGAAAGGAGATTTGGAGAGACTTGTAATTGAAGTAGATAGCAATAATAAGTGGAGTGAGTGGACTAAGATAGACTTCAAGAGGATAATCAAATTCTTCTATCGATGGTTAAAAAATGGTAGCTTAGAAGGAATCCCCAACTTAATGAAGTGTATAAAAGTCAAGCTTAACATACTTTTTAACAATTGTATGAGTATTGAACCTTGACATTGGAAATAAAGTGACGCATGGTGCCAATCCCTCCTTGTTTTTGTATGAATCTAGTAAATCCTTGAAGCTAAATTGATTTGCTACTTCAAAAATCTTTTTAATTTCTTCTACTGTTAAGAATGATGCTGTTGCTACAATTGTTATTACTTTTTAATTTTACAAAAATAAGATAGAAATTATGAAACATTCAGAAAGATGTAAAAAATGTAAAGCAATTATTAAGAGCATGCTTGAAAAGATTTTTGGGAAAGTTGAACCAAACTTTCAATTTGATATAACACCTTCTTTAAATGAGTTTAAAAACACTCAATACTATGAAGATTTAAAAAACATTTTTACTAAACTTCAGACATATAGAGGGTTTAGAGATTTTGTAAGAACAAAACTACTGCCAAAATGCGATTTCTTTATTTCTAATCCAGGATTTATAGTAGAATTTGATGAAACACAACATTTTACTATACCTAGGAGAATAACTCTTGAAAGTTATCCTAGCAATCTTAAGTTAGGCTTTGATAAAGAGAAATGGATAGGCTTATGCGATAGTCTAAAGAGAAAAGACAATTCTCCTCCATTTAGAGACGAACAAAGAGCATGGTATGACAGCATTAGAGATTTTTTGCCAGTACTTAAAAACTTACAACCAACTGTAAGGTTATTTTCAAAAGATTTTATTTGGTGTAGTTTAAATCCTAATAATGAGGAAGATGTTAAAAAATTTGAAAAGATTCTGAAAGGTGAAAACAAATGAAAATCGAAACACATAAAGACCCAAGCCCTTCTATAGGAAGAATAATTATCTGTGATGAATGGGCAGGAAATATAGATATGGCAAGAAAAGTTATTGATGCCGTTTGTAAAAGCTACCCTACCAATGTTAAAACAAAATTCTTGATGACTTGTGGAGGATTTCTTACTTTTGATTTACCAGAGAAATTTGTAGAAATAAAAAATAGTAAAGAACCTGAAAAAGAAATAATAGAAGAAATAATAGAAGAAGCAGAAAAAGTCATTGATATATTTTTATCAGTAGAATTATTAGAAAAATTAAAGGCGTGTACTCATTATCTCACACTAGGCATTGATTCTTCTACACAAAACTATATTCCCGGAACTTATGTCGAGTTGGTAGTTTTGGTTGATGTAATTAAAAAACAATATCATTGTAAAAACCAATATCATTGGACTGGGAAATCTTATCCTACATCCTGGCAAGAAAAGACATTAATAAGGATACCTGACCTGAATACACATTTCTTTTCTTCAGAATATGGAAAGGTGATGATATTAGGATGTCATGATTTGACTATGTTCAATGATAGAAATTTGAAAAACACTGGTGAATGGAGAAAAAATATTAAAGAAAAATTTAGAGAATTAGCAAGAAGGGAGAAACCAATTTATGTTTTACAACATCCTCATACTACAACTAAAGTAAAAACTTGGTATAACTGTTGGAAAAAATTAGAAGAAATATTACCTTCAGTAAAAGAGTATGCGGGATGTGGGAGATACTACGAAGAAGATAGTAAAAAAGATAAAATAGAAGATGTCCTTAAAAAAACAAAAAAAGGTTCTACAATTGATTTCATTATTTCTCAACTTTCATAAAAATTTTTGTCGGGTAAAAAGTTAGCAATAAGACTTTAGTTCCTTGTAAACTCTTATTGTTTTTAATAAAGGATACTTAGAGATTCTGAAGAAGGCTAAAATCATTTAGTGGAAAAGTTAGGAAGAGTATGGTGTAAACTTCAAGAAAGTTGATTAACTCTGTTGGAAGATTTAACTTTCAAAGATGAAAATATTTTAAATTTAACTTTTAGAATTTTTTATGGGAAAACTTGAAATTTTGTCCAAAATTCCTGAAAAAGAGTTGAAAAAAGAGTTAAGAGAACTGATTAAAAGTGTGAAATGGAGATATGCTAGTTTTTTCCATAGATATACTGTATTGCTTAGAAAAAAAGGCTTGAAGATAGATTTAAGGCACGAATATGTTGCAAAAGATAATCCTGAAAAATTCCATGCTACAAAAAGAGATTTGTCTAGACTTTACGATTTGATGAAGGAGTACATGAGGAGGCATGGTAAAGTAGAACTTTTCAGCCAACAATTAAAGTTGACTCCATATGCTATTCTGGATGGATATAAATATTGGTTTAATCCGAGTAGTGGTACAGAATGTGACGAGATATCTCCAGTTTTAAACAGAAAACCGTTGAAAGGATATGGAAAAATCACAATTCGCAAGTCAAAAAAAGTTTAAAAAGATTTAATTTCATTTAACCAAATTTAAATCATGAAATACTTGATTGAAATTCTCGATCAGAAAATAGAAGGTGAAGGTAAGGATTTGTTAGATAGTTTCAACAAAGCAACAAGAATATTGAAATCTGTGTTGAAAGGAATGGAAGAAACAGTGGGAAAAATTGAAAACCTTGAAGTGAAGTTGAGATTGAGTTAAAAATATGAACTTAATAACATCGAGAGTTTTGGGGGAACCCTTTATTTAACAAAATATTCTTTTGATTGACATAGAATTGTAAAAACAGTTAAAACTTCCTCTTCTTGAAGAGACATCAAATTTTTCTTCAGAATTGTAAAGAATGCCAATGTTGTTTAAAAGTTTAAATTTTCGCACTGCCAAACTTTTCTTTGAAATTTTCTATAGCTTGGGCAACAATCTCCATAGCTTCTTTTGCATTTTTCCATCCTTTAAATTTAACCCACTTATGTGGCTCTAACCTTTTATAAATTTCAAAAAATTCTTGAATTTCTTTGAGTTTGTTGGGATGAACGTCTTGAATGTCATTATATCCTTTAAATCTTTGGTCGCTAATTGGAACTGACAATATCTTTGGGTCTTCTCCTTTTTCGTCTTCAAGCAAAATTGCACCAATAACTTTAACTTTTACTAAACAACCTATTTCAAGCGGCTCATAACTTAAAGCCATTATATCCAAAGGGTCGCCATCTTTGAAT
>JAWCDI010000144.1:0-3252 GCA_044343505.1 Candidatus Aenigmatarchaeota archaeon
CATATCCAAAATCTTCACATTTATCAAAATAAACTAAGCCTCCAGTACTGTTTAGAGCAAAGGGGTTCGAAAATAACTTCACAGTAGATAGACCCAAGAGAATGGAATCTACCGGAGCAGTGTATTGGGGATAATCATTAATATTTTCGCATAATTCAAGCAACCTTTTTGGACTCATAACATGAAAACAAGGAATTTTACGATCTACGCACATTTGGATATCAGAATATTCATTATCCCCTACATGAGCTTGGATGTGACCTCTAACTACATCGAAATACTCTCCATTCCTATCTTTTCTAAAACCAGTTTCAGATGAAACGTTTATTCTAATATTTTTTGAATGTATATTTATAAAATTATCTAATAAATATTTAATTTGTTCAGCAGTTAGATACATATCCGATGACAATACAATTTCTTTACCTCTCTTGATTAAATCATTAAGTAACTCACAGATTTCTTTTCGCGGTCTTATTAATGCCTTTTCTAGTCTTAATTCTAAATTTAAGAGTTCTGCCATCTCACTTTCGTCAAGTTTCGCGATTTTAGCCATTTTGTCATATATCTCATATATATTGACATCTTTACCTTTTCCTTTGCTCTCTCTTAACTCGTATTCAATACTTTTTCTAAGCTTAAAAAAGTTCCCTATTTTTTTCTTAACATCTATAGGTAATATACTATCAATTATTTTAAATAAATCATCCGGATCCATAAGGGCGCGAGTAACAATTGTGTCAAAAATGTCAAAAGAAATGACTTTATAAGACTCAACAAACATCTTTAAATCGCGAATAGACTTACTCCAATATTGATATAAATTTTTTGAACTTTTTCCAATTATGAATTTTTTGTTTTCAATATCTATTTCCGCAAATTCGTAACCATTATATCTTACGACTTCCCCGAAACATCTCTCAATCGCATGACAAATAGTTCCATCAGGAGGTATAGGCTCCTCGGGGAACTCATATATATCAAAATCTGCATCAAATAGTTGTCTTATTGCATCTCTTTTACACCAAAACATCGAACCTACTGAAAAATCTGCATATTTTGAACTATCAAGTGGAATACCGATTCTCTCTGAGAGATTTTTACATGCAATCTTGTTAGAAAGCCAATCATGTGCCCAATAAGGTAATCCAGGATAAGTCTTTGGAGCTATGAATCCTACTTTTGTTTTTTCTAATAGATTTATAATATTATTTACAATTTCTTCTGAACCAATTAAATGGTCCAGAAGGTGTTTTCTCCATCCTTCTTGTTCAGAACCTGTATATAGACTCTTTTTTGTATGTATATGCAGGATATAATCACAATCTTTTAATTTTTTTCTCAACGAGATCAAAAGCGGAGCAAAATTTCTACCCCTATTTTCCACAGGAATTATTTCAATTTCGTTTGCGAATTTTAATCTCTCTTTTATATAATATTTACTTAGTATATCTTTTTTATCTTTTGGACATGTTATATACAAAGAAAACTGATATTTTAAATTAGACAAATATTTTAAAATTTCTTCTAAAAGATCTTCATAGAATAGATGAACATGGACTCCTATTTTTTTAGAACACTTTAATTGTGCAGCAGATGTAAAAGGTACAAAACTGCATTTGGTCTTAAATAGACTACTGACTTGGTTCCTCTTCCTGATTTTTTTTAAATTTTTGTAGATCCGGTATTTCCTCCATAACCCTCTAAACCCCTCACTAGCCAAAACCCTCAATCCCAAAACACCAAGATCATACCACCTTCTCCGCTTCGTTCCTAAAGGAGCAATTCTTTCAATAAACGAATGCCACTTCATCACGCTACGCCAAGTAAAGCTCGATTTTATCGATTGAAGCTCCGCATCTTTCCTTATCAACTCTTCGTTAAGCTTCGCTAATTCGCTCTCTTTTGATTTTAAGACGCTTCTTAAATTTTCAACCTCTTCAGAATTCTTTTTCAAAGCAAGATCTTTTTCTTCCAACTTTGAACTCAGTTCTTCGATTTCTTTTTCTTTATTGCTTAAAGCTTCGTTCAATTTTTCAATCTCTTCTTCCATCTTCTCTACTAACTTTTTGCCCTCCAAATCTTTCCTTATCAACTCTTCGTTAAGCCTCGCTAATTCGCTCTCTTTTTCGGTGAGTAAGTTTGAGATTTCTAAAATTGAATCCAAGATGCTTTCATACTCAAGGATCACCCTAACTTGGCGTATTCTCTTATCTATATTCGGGTATAGAACTGAGGGATCAGAGTGAGGAAAAAGAATTTTACAATTAAGTACAACTCCATTAGTATTAAAAGAAGTGAGTTCGGATTCATTTCCTGCTTCATCTACTAAAATAAATTTTTTAATTTTACATGCACACGGAATATTTAGCGGGTCAAATCTTAATGATCTTGTATATAAACTTGGTATTTCAAAAATTATTTCCTGAAGTTTTTTTGGCAAAATCTCTTTTGTAAAAGATTGCTCTTCTCTAAAACCTTTTCCATCATCTATGAAAAGTTGAACTTTCAAATTTTTTGAACCAACGAACTCTTCAACGTATTCTCCATACTCCTTTATATATTTGCATCTCCAATAGTCAAATCTTTCTTTTATAGACTCATCTTCTTCAATTTCCTGAAGCGATAATTTTTCTAACCATAAAGCCGAATCTCTAATAAAAGATGGTGTATTATTAGGCAGATGCTTCAGTGTGAAGTGAAAATTCTTTAAGGGTTTCTCTACAAAACTTCTAATTTCTGTAAGCTTAATTTCATTTAATGGTATCTTTAATCGCCTACAAATTCTCTCCAATTCTTCTAACGGATTATCAATCAACTTATTATAGGTAACAAAAACTCTATCATATTTTCTACTATAGTATTCTGCAAAAAAAGTGTACTTCGCCCATAAGAGAAAGCCCTTACCCAACGGAAAATTATTTCGGTGGTTTAATGAATAAGCCACCTCAAGAGGATTTCTATAGAGTACTATTACTTTCATTTTTGCACCAAATTTTAATAAAAGCTCCTCCCAAAAAGGAAACACTATGCACATTCGAGGATCTTTTATTCCAAAAATCAAATCCTCTCTGTAATCGGCTTCTAAAATCGAATAAGCCTCTTCTTTCAATTTTTCATCTACTGAGAGAATTTCAGACAAGGGTATAGGTCTCAAATCATCCCAGGACGTTTTTAAAGAAGGTAAAAGCTTAAATTCATTAAAAAAAGTTATTTTCTCATTTTCAAAAAATCCCTTTGGATTATCAAACT
>JAWCDI010000145.1:0-3247 GCA_044343505.1 Candidatus Aenigmatarchaeota archaeon
GCTTATTTGCAAGGCTTTATTTGCTTAATGAAACTTTTAATAACAGCATTGTTCTTGCCCATCAGCAAGACGATTTAATAGTCGAGCAGCTTAAGCAACAAGTTAGCTTGAATAATGATATAATTTTGTTTAGAGGCTCATTGCTTGGGCCTATTAAAATTTTTAAGGTGAATTATCCTGAAGGCTTTGAAGTGCCTGAAGAAAAGGCAAAAAGATATTTAAGTACAGTTAGTGATTTGCCATTTGCGCTATGGTAAATAATATGAAAAAAATAAGGGTTTATATTCAAAAACCTTGGAGGTATACTAAAAGTTATTATTATGTATCTCTTACACAATTTCCCCCAAAAAATATCGAGTTCATTAATAAAAATGAATTTAAGTCAATAAAAGCGGTTCCAAAATATGCTAATTTTTTAAAACGGTTTCTAAAAAAAATTATAAAAATTATAATTTCTTCCTTTCCAAATGTTCGTTTTACAAAAATAAAGAAAAGTTACGATTTAATTCATTGTGCTCATTGTTTAAGTTTAAATAAATTTCCATGGGTTGCGGATATTGAATGGGTTGGACAATTTTGGCTTTACGGACCTGTAAAAAAATATCCAAGTAAAGGATATGTTAAAAAAATCTTAGCTTCACCTTATTGTAAAAAAATAATGGCATGGACAGAATGGGCAAAATGTGGAATTTTAAAAGAATTTCCTATGCTTAAAAATAAAATTGAAGTTGTGTACCCTGCCATTCCCTTTAAAAAATTTAAAAGAAGAAAAAGTAAAAAGATTACTTTGTTATTTGTGGCAAGAGATTTTTACTTTAAAGGAGGACTTTACGCATTGTATGCAATTGATGCACTAACTAAAAAATATAAGGAAGTTAATGGAATAATTATTTCAAATGTTCCAGAAAATATCAAAAATAGCATTAAAAATAAAAAAATAAAATTTTATGATTTAATGTCACAAAAAAAACTCTTTAAGAAAATCTACCCAAAATGTGATATTTTTGTTTATCCATCTTTTACAGATACTTTCGGTTATAGTATTATTGAAGCAATGTCTTTTGGTATACCTGTTGTTACAGTTGATGGACAATCTCGAAGAGAATTAATTAAGAATGGAAAGCATGGCTTTATTGTAAAATCTCCTTTTGGAGACTTCCCAAAGGATGATGATCTTAGAAAAATTAATCAAAATGTATTAAATAACTTAATCAGAAAAATAGAATTATTGATTAAAAATAAAAAATTAAGAGAAAAAATGTCAAAAAATTGCATAAGAGAAGTTAGAGAAGGCAAATTTTCGATAAAAGAAAGAAATAAAAAATTAGAAAAAATTTATAAAGAAGCTTTGTTAAAAAAATAAAATGAAACATCTAATATTAGGATCTTCCGGTCAAATTGGGTATCATTTACAAAAATATTTAAGAGAGAAAAATGAAGAAATCATAGAATTTGATATAGTAAGAAGTCCTCAAGAAGATTTAAGAATTTATAGAAATCCTTTGTTAGAAGAAAAAATGAAGGAGGCAGATTTTGTCCATTTTTTAGCCTTTGATGTTGGGGGGTCTAAATATATGAAACGTTATCAAGATACATATAATTTCATTTCCAATAATGTTAGAATAATGAATACTGTTTTTGATTCTTTAAAAAGACATAAAAAACCTTTTATATTTACATCAAGCCAGATGTCTAATATGATTTACTCTTCATATGGAATATTAAAAGCTATAGGAGAACGCTATACTAAAAGTCTTGGGGGTCTTGTTGTAAAATTATGGAATGTCTATGGTATAGAGCGAGATTCAAAAAAATTTCATGTTATTACTGATTTTATAAAAATGGCGAAAGAAAAAGGAATAATAAGAATGAAAACAGACGGTAGTGAATCGAGACAGTTTTTATTTGCAGATGACTGTTGCGAATGTTTGTACATTCTTTCAAAAAAATATGATGAGATTGATAGGGAGAAATCACTTCATATTACGAGTTTTGAATGGGTAACTATTAGAGAAATAGCAGAGATTGTATGTAAAATACATGGTAATTGTACCTATATTCCCGGAAAAAGAAAAGATTTAGTTCAATTAGATAAAAAAAATGAACCCGATCCTTATATTCTACAATTTTGGAAACCAAAAACTAAATTAGAAGAAGGTATAAAATTTATTTATGAGAACATATAAACTTAATCAAAAAAAACCTTATATATCTTTTGTTGTAGTCGGGAGAAATGATGATTACGGATATAAATTTTTAGATAGATTTCAAAATTTTTTGGATAATTTAATCTATCTTTGTGAGAAATATCGTCTTCCATCAGAGCTGATTATTGTTGAATGGAATCCCCCAAAAGAAAAACCAAGATTGTATAATGCTCTTAATATAAATAAAAATAGAAAATTTCTAAATATTCGTTTTATAGAAGTGCCGCATCGATTACACCAAAAGTTTGAAAATTCTGATAAGCTACCTTTATTTGAATATGTTGGAAAGAATGTTGGCATAAGAAGAGCAAATGGAGAATTTGTTCTCGCAACAAACCCAGATATAATTTTCAATGCAGAACTTATTGAATTTCTTTCAAAGCAGCAGTTAGAAGATGATTGTTTTTATAGGATAGCTCGATATGATTTACGAGATGATATTCCTAAGGGTTTAAAGAAAGAGAAATTACTTACTTTTTGTAAAAAAAAATATTTTTGTTATAATGGAGTTTATTTTGCTTTCATAAAACCAAAAAACGTTTCTGAATTATATCTTTTTTTTAAATTGTTAGTAAGAAAAATTGCAAGATCAATTTTGATGTTTTTATTTAGAAAAAAATATTTTTATTTGTGGATACATGGAGGATGCCCTGGAGATTTTATATTAATGAAAAAAGAAAATTGGTTTAAGATACGCGGTTTTTCAGAATCTGGATTAAGAAATGGGATAGATGGACTAGCTACAATTATGGCTCATTTCGCTGGATTTAAAATGGTAATTTTAAAGGATCCATTAAGGATTTATCACCAAAATCATGCCAGGGCTGATGAAGGAAAACCTAAATTTACTTTGAAAGAGTATTTAAATAAAATAAGAAAAATGCAAAAAAAGAACAGTCTTGTTCATGAAAATGATCTTTCTTGGGGCTTGAGAGGCATAAATTTAAAAGAAAAAAGAGTATAGTCTTAAATAAAAGAAAGACTTTAATTTGTTAAGTTAATGCTTTTAATAAGATGAAAAATCCTTTGATTTCACAAAA
>JAWCDI010000146.1:0-3228 GCA_044343505.1 Candidatus Aenigmatarchaeota archaeon
AAAAGGGTAATGAAGCCTACTGCTACAATATGGGTTATTGCTACATATCATAGTATTTTTAGAATTGGGAAAATAATGCAGGATTTAGGTTATTGGATACTTAATGATGTAATCTGGGTAAAAACTAACCCAATGCCGAATTGGTTGAGTGTTCGTTTCACAAATGCTACTGAAACTCTTATTTGGGCAGTTAAAGACAAAAAATGTAAGAAATACACCTTTAATAAAGAGTATGCTAAAGCTTTCGGTATTGGAAAAATAGGTGCAAATGTTTGGGTTTTACCCATTTGCTGGGGTGATGAAAGACTAAAGGACGAAAATAACAAAAAATTACACTCTACACAAAAACCAGTTGAGCTTCTTAAAAGAGTTATTTTAACATCCACAAAAGAAGGAGATTTGGTCTTAGATCCAGTGGCAGGAACTGGAACTACAGGGTATGTAGCTCAAGCATTAAAAAGAAATTTTGTCATGATAGAAATTAATCCCAAATATGTAAAAGGGATAGAAGAAAGACTAAACCATCCATTAAAAATATCGGATACTCCATATCCCAATAAAAAATACATAACTAAATATTTGAACTCGGAGGAATTAGAATGAGGAAATTTAGAATTTTTATAGTTAATGATGATACATGGGAGGAACATATAAAAGTGGGGATCGCAGCAATTAACGATCCATTAACTACTCATCCCAAAAATAAAAATGCCAATGCAGCTCGTCAAGCTGCAATCGCAGAGATTTCAGGGATTCGCCCCGGAGATATTTTATTTTTCAACCGTATGGCTAGTAAAAAGCATCCTCCAGAACTTTTAGGAATTTTTGAAGCTACCTCAAAACCATATTTTGATCCTAATCCGCTTTTTACTGGTGCAAAATATGTTGATAAACACCTGCCATTTCGTGTCCAATTTAGATGTATCCGCAATTTTCCCAACCCTGTTAATATGGATGAGATATGGGCTTTAAGAGATAAAGGTGCAATTTGGACATTACAACAGAGTAGAGGAGACGCTGTGGGAGTGCATGCTTGTGTCGGCATAACAAAAATAGAAGGAGAGATTATTGAACGCCTTTTTAAAATGAACAATATTATAGAAGGGCCTCCAATGGTTTCTCAATATCCTGTAGCTCAAAAGAATCCCCTACCTATTGATTTTAGAATAGATAGAAACGGAAAGTTACATTACGAACCTGTACTAATGGCGATACTTTTAGAAGATTTTGCTGATGGAAAACACAAAGAAATATTTGGAGATTATGATGATTTTATCCAGTTTGTTCCTACAGGAGCAAGAAAGGAAATCGACATTTTATTACTGAAATATGATGGAGACGAGATATTATGGTATCAAATATTGGAGTTGAAACATGACAAATTCACAATGGTGGAATTACAAAAACTGATTAGTTATGAAAAGTGGATTATAAGGAATAGGGCCGAGAATCCGCTTCAAGTTTATCCAGTTGCCATAGCATCGGAATTTAATGATGAAGTTTTAGATTTTGTGAGAAGGAGAATCGATTATAAAGATAGGCAGATAAAAATGATTAGATACTATTTTGATAAGCATACTAAATCTATAAAATTGGAGGAAGTCAAATGAACTATGAAAAATTTTGTAAAATTCTGAATAAGCATATATTTGAAGATGAGAAGAAAGAACTGCTCCGAAGAATAGCTGAGCATCCAGAGCGTTTCATAGGATTGTTTAGACCTACAAAACCAGGAGCAAAAATTTTACAACACCTTTTACAATCGCATGAAATTCGCATGGGTGACGCTCTCGAGGAAATTATAGAAGAAATATTAAAATCCTTGGGTTATAGAATTTTGTCTAAAAACATTGTAAATAAAAGAGGTAAAAAGTTATCCTTGGATCAGTATTTTACAGATGGCAAAGTAATTTATTTCATTGAACAAAAAGTGAGAGATGACCATGACTCTAGTAAGAAGCGAGGACAGGTTTTTAATTTTGAAACAAAGCTTGAAATCTTATATGAAAAACATGGCTCAAATTTAGTTGGCATTATGTACTTTATAGACCCTGACTTTTCTAAAAACAAAGATTATTATTTGGAAGAACTCAAAGGACTTGAAAAATTCTACGGTGTTAAACTCGATCTTTTTTATGGCAAAGAATTATTTGAATATTTAGGACACCCTAAAATATGGGACGACCTTCTATCATGGCTAAAACGATGGAAGGATAGTTTACCAGAATTGCCAGAGATAAATTTTGATGTTAAACCAAAAGAAAGTTTTGAAGAAATTAAAAATTTGGAAATAGGAACATGGAGGAAAATTTTGGAAAATGAAATGTTATGGGAAGGAGGAATTATAAACGCAATATTTAGGGAAGGAACTACACTGCGAAGCTTATTAGAATATTTTAAAAAGCAAAATGCTAAACCTTATAATCAATTAGCAAGTTTATTAATTAAAAGACTGGAGAAATATTTTGACAACAAAAATAAATAGTAAAAAATATTAAGGATATGGAGGTGAAAAATTTTAAAGATATAAAATTAAGTTTAAAGTATCTCTTCATCCATTAAATATTTTTTTAATGCCAAAAGTTTATGATGATGTTGCCTTTGCTCCAAAGAATTTTGGATTTAATGGTAATTTAAATGAGATTGTAAAAGATGCACTTAAAAAAAGCAGGGGTTCCAGGATTTGAAGAAAGGATTCCCCATCATCTTTCTTTTGGAGAGAAAAAGAAGGTTTCCCTTGCAACAATCCTTTCTTATAATCCAGAAATTTTTCTTTTAGATGACCCAACCCTCGGTCTTTCACCAAAATCAAGAAGAGAATTTATAGAATTGATAAAAAATTTAGAAGGTACAAAGATAATTGCAACCCATGATATAGAAATGGCAAAGGAAATCTCTGAAAGAATGATAGTTTTGGAGGGAGGAAATGGAGAAAATTAGAACTTTGATCTCCTTTATCCGGAGGGGTTTGGCGAAGCGGTTTCAGGTGGTGAAAGGGAGGACAGTAGGGAGTGTGTACTTAGAAAACTTGCTGGTAAAGGTAAAGATGATATCCTTGAGTTTTATGTTAAACTCCTGGAAGCAGGATTGCCTCCCTCCTGCGGTTTTGGCATTGGTATAGAGAGGCTCACTAGGTATGTCTGTGGCCTTGAACATGTTAAGTTTACACGCCTTTTCCCGAGACTACCTGGATTGAAAGAATTTGCAATATAGGTTAAAATTTGCCAT